>JBIIQL010000080.1:0-9692 GCA_044342095.1 Pirellulales bacterium | reverse complement strand
CCTCTCGGAGGTGGGCGACACCATGGCCCACCTCGAGCAGTCGACCAGCGACTTCGCCAGCCGGCTCGCGACGATTCGCCAGCGGGCCGAAGACATCAACATGGTGATCACGACGATCACCAAGGTCGCCGACCAGACCAATCTCCTCTCGATCAATGCCTCGATCGAGGCCGAGAAGGCGGGCGAGTACGGCCAGGGCTTCATCGTCGTGGCCCGGGAGATCCGCCGGCTCGCCGATCAGACGGCCGTGGCGACCCTCGACATCGAACGACTCGTCGAGCAAATGCAGCAGGCGGTGAGCGCCGGTGTCTCTCAGATGGAGACGTTCGCCACCGAGGTCAAGGCGGGGGTGGAACGGGTCACCGGGATCAGTGGCCAGTTCGCCGACGTGATCGGCAAGGTCCAGGGCTTGTCGACCCGGTTCGATCAGGTCAACGAGGGGATGCGGGCCCAGGCCACCGGCGCACAGCAGATTGCCGAAGCGCTGGTCACCCTCACCGACGGGTCGCGGGCAGCCGCTGAGGCGCTCGGCGAGTTTCAGGAAGCGTCGAGCCACATGGCACGGGCGGTCGAGGGCCTCAATGAATCGGTGAGCCGGTTCCGTCTCGACGACCTCGACGGCTAAGTCTCCGCAGCCGGCATCCGCCCGCCGGCCGCTGCCCCGATAATTCCATGGGCCGCCCGGGCCCCTCGGAACCACGTCCACCTGTGGTTCTGGGTGGAATGAGGCGACCTTGATCCCCTCCGTCGCCCGGTTTGTGCGACCCGAGGTGGGCTGGGGTATCTGGGCCGATCGCCGCGACCGCTCCGCGCCCGGAGGTTGTTCCGGAAATGCTCATGGTGCGGGGCGGAGCGGGTCGATCACTGCTGACGATCATGCCGGTTATGAGGCGCTCGGTGGAAATCCACCGTGCGAACCGGCCACCGACCGGAATCCGAATCCAATGAAGAACACAGCGCATCGTCCCGCCGGCAGCGGTCGCTTCCGCCCGAAGGCCAGCCGTGGCCGCTTGGCCATCTGGCGGCGCCGCGTCCGCGAGATGACCGCCTGCATGCTCGTCGCAGCGACGGCGGCGGGGCATTCCGGCACGGCCCTCGCCCAGATGGGGCAGATGGGCATGGCCCCGGCTGGAGGCGTCGTGAACCGGGCGGCGGCCGGGTTCGCGAACCTCAACAACAACGGCCCGGGGTGGATGTACTACGGCCTCAACGCCGCTGACCGCGGCCTCGGCTATCAAGGCAGCTACATGACCCTCGGTGGGTTCATTCCCTACGCCGAGGACGACCTGGGCGGATTCTGGTCGGCCGATCTCCGCAGCCACCTCTCGAACTACGGCGGGTTCTTCTCCAACGTCGGTATCGTCCGCAAGCAGTTCATGGGCGGCACGATCGGCGGCATCGGCGTCTACTGGGACTACGACGGCGATCAGAACCAGTACGGCGACACCTGGATCAACGACGCCAGCGGCAGCTACGTCTTTGCCGGCGGCATGACCTACAACCAGGTGGGCGTGTCGGCCGAGTGGCTTACCGACTACGGCAATCTGCGGAGCAACGGCTACATCCCCGTCGGCACCACGGCCTCGACGATGGGGCCGTACGTCGGCAACTCGCTCCTCGGCGTCCTCGGCGTGAATGCGGGCCTCGCAGGGGCCGATCTCGAAGTCGGTGCCTACGTCCCCGGACTTTCCGACTGGGCCGGCATGGTGAGTGTCGGCGGCTACAGCTTCGGCAACGCCCGCTACAACCTCCCCAGCGGTGCCGACGTCGTCCCGTACTTTGGCGGTGTGTACACCCGCCTCGACATGACGTTCCTCAACAACTGGGATTTCTCACTCCAGGCCAATAACGACAGCTACTTCGACTGGACGGGCTTCGCTCGACTCACCTACCGGATGGGTGGCTCGCGGCGGCGGACCGTCTCCGACCAGCTCGAGCAGCCGATGATGCGCAACGAGCACATTGTTCGTGCCCATCAGGCACCGGTGCAGGCCCTGAACCCCTTCACCAACACCCCCTGGAACGTGATTCACGTCGACAGCGCCGCGGCGCCGGGGACGGCGGCGGCACCGGCGTTCCGGGCGATGGCAGCGACGGGGCTCGGCACGGCCGAGTCGCCGGTGGCCACGCTCGCCGACGCCCAACTCCTCGCGACGAAGGAATACGACATCATCCTCGTCCACCAGGGGATCAGTTCGAATCAACCCTATGCGGGCGGATTCCGCTTCTCGGCCGATCACCAGTTCCTCGTCGGGCAAGGATCCGCAATGCGGCTCCCGACGGCGAACATGGGGCTGGTGCCGGTGTGGAGCGGCGTGAAGAGCACCGACTATCCCGTCATCGCCTCCGGTGCTTCGCCGGCGATCACGCTCCGCGACGGGGCGGTCGTCGATCACCTCCAGATCACCGGATCGAGGGTCGGCATCACCGACAGCGACATCAGCAACAACCCGGCGAGCTTCGTGATCGTCAACGACGTGCGGATCGTCGGCAGCGGCCCGCAGCAGACCGGCGTCGTGATCAACGACGCCAACGGGTCGAACTCGACGATCAACTTTTCGAACATGGCCCTCTCGGGCCTGACCGCCGACGGATTTGTCATCGATGGCGGCAATGCCGGGGCCGGTGATCCGAAGGTGAACATCGACAGCTCCACGTTCACCAACACCGGTGGATCGGCCGTGGTGGTCAAAGACATCTACAACGAAGGCCGGGTTCGCGTCACCAACTCGAAGATCGACGGTACGACCGCGGCCGGTGTCCAAGTCACCAACGGTCAGGCGTACATCGCCAACACCGACTTTCAGCGGGTCGGGACGGCCGGTGTCGATGCCACCGCGGGGCTGGCCCCCGAGGTGTTCGGCAACGAGTCGACCGTCCAAGTGGTCGACTCGACGTTCACGCTCGTGCCGGTGGGTGTCCGGGCCCAGGCGACGGAGAGCGGCGTCATGAATGTCACGATCAACGGGAACAAGATCGTCACCACGGGTGGCAACGGGATCATCATGTCGGTGGCCGACGCCCCGGGCGCCGTGGTGAACGCCAGCGTGGTCGGTAACCGCGTCAGTGGGGCCGCAACCATCGTGTCTGGCACCGTCGCTTCCACCAACGGCAACATCCTCCTCGACTCCGTCGGCTGGACCTGGGACGCCACCAACGAGGTGGTTATCCCTGGGCAGGGCATCCTCAACATCAGGGCTGCCAACGAGGCCAATCTCCAGGGGCTCAACTACAGCACCTCCGTCCAGGACATGCCGGCGGATGTCATCGATGGCGACGGCAACATCCTCATCCCGCCGCCGCCGTTCTACGATCCGGCCCTCTTCGTCCCGCTCCCGCCCAACTGACCGGCGCCCCGCGGGGCTTCACGACATGCCAGGGTGGGCGACCGGTTCGATCCGGTCGCCCACCTGCACGTTTCCACCCAGCCCATCGCCGACGGTGTTGATCGCCAGGCGGTAGTAGCTTCCCCAGGCGGCGGCATCGACGTCACGGGGGAGCCGGCGCCGCCGCCACGCCTCGAACACCTCGCGGAAGTGCTCCGTGATTCGGCCGTCGGCCGAGTCGCGGGTCGGAACCGGGCAGCGGCGACAGACGTTGACGGCCGTGAAGCCGGCAGAGCCGACCCGGAACGGGAGCGGTGGCAACGGAAACGACTCGCGGCGGAGGTCATCGCAGACATCCGGCCCGGAAGTCTGTTCCGAGGGGGCCGCGGGGGAGTGAGCCGGGCATGCGAGCGCATCCTCCCAGAAAGCGTCGCAGTCGCCGACCTCGAGGTTGACCCGGAATCGGCGGCGGACCTCGATCATCGGCAGGGAGAACCAGCGGGCCACTTCGGCCAGGGATGCCGTCGAGACGAGCGTCAGGCCGGGGGCGTCGCGATCGTCGGGGAATCCGCCGTCGAGGCGTTCCTGGAGGAGGACCTCCACGCCGAGCGCCTCCGAGAGCCATCCGCTGGGGCCGGCCGGCCCCGGGAGGAGAGGGAAAATGTCAGGCGCGGGAGGCACAGGGGCCCGGCGTCCATCGGCCGCAGGGCCGGCCGAAAGCCGCACCGTCGGGGCATCGGAAAGCTCGAACTCGGCACGGATCCGGTGGATGAGCGGCGTCCGCTTGGCGTTGACCACCTCGCCGTCGAGATCGACCAGCCGCCAGCGACGGTCGTGAGCGAGGGCTCCGCACGGGAGTACGGCGGCCTGTTCGACGTCGTGACCGTCGAGGCTCTTCACCGGATGGAGGGTGATTCGCTCGAGCTGCGGCATGGGGGCGGGGGCTGGTGGGAAAGCCCCCGCAGGGGCGGGAAATCACATCCTGAAGTTGAACGTCTGCCAGAGGAGACGCAGCAACCAGCTGCCGACGGTCCGCTGTCCAACGCGGATCCTCGCCGAGCCACGCATCCCGGCGGTGAAGGAACCGTCGGCGTCGTTGACGGCCATCAGGGCCTCGTAGCTGGTGGAAATCGGCATCTCCCGCCCCGACTCGTCGGTTCGCGTCGGGACCTGACCGCCGGCCTTGACGCTCAGTCGCTCCGACCCCGATTCGAGATTCGTTTCGGCGATCTCGTCGACAGTCCCGCGGAACGTCTGCCATGGCATCGCATCGAGCTTCAGGTCGACCGGCTGCCCGCGTGACACGAACTCCATTTCCGACTGATCCACGACCATCACCGCCTCGAAGGCCTGCGGGTCGCCGACGAGACACAGCACCGTGCCCTCGGCGAGGGTGGCGCCAAGGTTCCGCTCCTCGAGGACATGGCCACTCCACCCGGGGAGACGGCCGGTGCCGTCTGGGGGTTGCTTCACCGCCGGGGACGGCAAAATCACGCCGCTGCGTGGCGCCGTGAGAACGAGATCGGCCCTGTCCTTCCGCTTGCGGCCGAGTTGCTCCTCGACGCTCTTGAGCGACTCCTCGACGGTGCCGATCTCGAGGCTGGCGGCGGGATCGGTGAATCGCTCGCGTTCCAGGCTCGCCAGTCGCGCCTTCGCCTGGGTCGCCTTGCCGTCGAGGTCGGCGATCGCCAGATCGAGGTCGATGCTCGACAGCCGGGCGATCTCGGTGCCGGCCTCGACCACCGCTCCCGGTTTGACCGAAATGCTCTCGAGGACGCCGGCGACGGAGACGTAGACGGTCTCCTCGGCGCGGGGGCGGAGTTCGGCGGCGCACCAGACCCGCTGGGGGAGCGGAATGAGCGCCACGGCCGCCGCCAGCGCGGCGGCGACGGCTCCCGTGGTGACAAGGTTACGGAGCTTCACTTCCTCGCGCCTCCCGGGAACATTGAGGAACTTGACGATGTTTTGAATCGGCCTGACGACGAGCCCCCACAGGGCTCCCATCGCGAGCATCTGGCCCAACACCTCGAGGCGGTAGGGTTTGAAGACGCTCCACACGAACAGGAAGATCGACGCCGTCACCATCCATCCATAGAGGCTCGAGGCGACGGCGAAGAGGGCGAACAGCCCACGGTTGCGGGTGGGGAGGAACGGATCCTCCGGTTGCTCGATGCCCAGGCACCAGGTCGAGGCGAGCCGACCGAGGATCGTCGTCGCCTTTTGACGGAGATTGGGGATCTCGAGGAGGTCGGAGAGGATGTAGTAGCCGTCGTAGCGCATCAACGGGTTGGCGTTGAACATCAGCGTCGACACGCTCGACACGAACATCACGTCGAGGCAGAGTTGATTGAAGACACCGGGGTGGGAGTTCCACCACAGGAAGGTGGCGATCGAGGCGAGGATCAGCTCGACATACATCCCCGCCGCGCCGATCGCGGCCCGCTGCCACTTGCTCGGCAGCATCCAGCTGTCGGAGACGTCGCAGTAGAGGCAGGGAGTGAAGACGAGGAGCATCACTCCCATCTCGTGGCACTCGCCCCCGAAGTGCTTGCACGACAGCCCATGGCCGAACTCGTGGAGGACCTTCGTGAATCCGAGGGCCACGGCCAGCCAGATCCAGTTTCCGGAGGCGAAGAACTGCTGGAACTCGGGGAGCTTGCTCCGGAAAACGTCGAAATTGACGAGCACGAGCAGCAGCGCGCTCGACACGAGCACGGCCACGCCGGCCGCGGCCGGAACGGAGAACAGCCACCCGAACCAAGGATCGATCCGGTCGAGGATTCGGTCGGGATCGATCCCCCGGAATCGCATCGACATGATGTTGGCCAGCCACGCCATCCACTGCCGCCAGATCCGCTGGCGACGGCGCTCGAAGAGTTGCGGACCTTGGCCTGGCCGATCGCCGATGACGAGCCCACTGCGATGGAGCGTGGCCACAAAGCGGGCCAATTCCTCGACCGTGATCCGCCGCGGGGGAAAGCGGGCCTCGAACTGCTCCTTGAGCCGCTCCAGGCTCGCCTGGCCGTCGAGCATGTCGAGGAGGGCATATTCCTCGGGGCGGAAGCGAAAGTAGCCCAGCGAGATCGGGTCTTTCACGACCCACCAGATCTGCCCCTGATAGGACTGCCTCGTCGCCACGAGGTCGCCGCGCCGGCGCAAGCCAACGGGGCGCGTCGTGCTCGATCGGAAGGCATCCGCGGCGGTCGACATGGGTGGGCGGGTCTTTCCGCGAAAGGCTATCGCGTCACCGGCGCCAGCGGCGCCTGGCTGGAATGGATCGTCATCGTGGCCGACTGACCGGCGCGGAGCAGCCACTGCGTCGAATCGGGAATGCGGCGGTTTTCAACCTCCGCCCAGACACGGTAATCGCCGCCGGAATCGACCAGCGGACTGGTAAACACGATCCGCCCCGGGAACGACTCCGTCCGGTTGTCGGCGAACACGACGTCGACTGTCACCGGCCGATCCCTGACCGTCTCCGGATTCCAGCGGGTGGAGTCGACGTAGCCCTCGACGCGGAGCCGGTCGGTCTGCACGACGCGGGCGAGCGGATCGCCCGGCTGCATCCACTCCCCCTGGTGCGGGAACACCTGGACGACGGTGCCGTCGAGGGGGGCGGTGATCGTCCGCCGCTGGATGGCGTTCTCCGCCGCGTCGACTTCGACAGCCTTCGAATCGGCCGCGAGCGCGGTCATCTTCCGCTCGAGTTCCGCCTGCTCGATCTGCAACTCGGCCTTCCGTTCGTTGAGTTCGAGCCGGTCGAGCTCGACCCTGGTAACGCTCCCCTGGAGGCGATCATTGGAAAGCTGGGCTTTCTCGTACTCGGCGGCGGCCACGAGCTCCGAGGCCACCGCGAAGCGGACATCGACATCGCTGCTGGCCTTCGCCACTGCCTGATCGTGCTCTGCCTTGGCCTTGCGCCGCTCGAACTGCGGCTGGCTGTCGTCGATCTTCGCGATCACGTCGCCGGCCGTGATCGAATCACCCTCGCGGACGAGGAGATCGATGAGCACACCCCCTTCCCTGGCCGGCACCTTCGCCTCCTTGAGGACCGACACGAGGCAATGCTCGAGGACCGGCTCGGCGCCGCTCCGCGGCGTCGCGGATGGAGCGGCCGCCGGGGGCGCCGCGGTGAGCGCGAGAGGGGCTCCGGCGACGGCGAGCAGGGGAATGGCAAGCAGGGCGATGACGGGAGAACTACGCACGAGGACCTCCAGGAATCAGCCGGCCCGGGCGGGGGCAAGGGGGGCGTTGAGGTGCGGTGACGTCACCACAGACGGAAAAGGATCTGGGACTGGATGAAGGCGAGCACGTCGTGAAACCAGACATACCCAAGCGACCGCTTGCCGCAGGCGATCCGGGCCGTCACGGTCGCACCGGCACCGAGTTCTTCCCGGTCGTGTTTCGAGGGATCGATCGTGATCCGCACCAACACGGTGTTGCCCGCTTCGCCTCGCACCTCCGCCTGCTCGTGGATCTCCTTGACGGAGCCGTAGTGCCGCGTGCCCGGGTCGGTGGCGAGGACGTAGTCGACCTTGAGTTCCCGCCCGTCCTTCCGGGCCAGGGCCGCCGCCCGATTGACGTGACCGAGGCGGTCGTCGGGCATGTGGACCTCGAGTTCCCACGGGCCGGTCTTGTCGGCGACCGCGAGCAACACCTGCCCCTTCTCGACGGGACGGAGGAGGAGCCGATCGCGAACCTGCCAGGTGACGATCACGCCGTCGATCGGGCTGCGGACCTCGAGGTATTTCTTCTTCGCGAGGAACAGCTTCCGCTGCTCCTCGAGGCTCTCGATCTCGCGCCGTAATTGGGCCACCCGGCCCGACATTCGCGTCCGCTCGTCGGTGGAGATCTTGTTGTCCTCGAGGAGGGCCCGCTGCGTGGAGACGAGTTGTTCCTCGCTCGACGCCTTGCGGCCGAGGACGTCGGTGAGCGCCACCTCAAGATCGGTGTTTCGGAGCGTTGCCAGGAGTTGTCCCTCGTCCACGTCCTTCCCGTGGACGATGCCGTCGGCGATCGACTCGACCACGCCATCGATGCCAGCGAAGACGTCGCGGCGATGGACAGGCTCGAGCGTCCCCTTCCCCTCGAGCCGCAATTCGGCGGGGATGAGAATGAGGGCGGCCAAGGCCGTCAGCGCCGCCACGGCCGCCGTCACCGTGCGGGGGAGATTGCGGGCGGTGGTCAGCACCCGCGACTTGCCGAGCAGATCGAGGAGCCCGAACAGCGGCAGGCTCGTGTGATCCAAGGCGTTTGCCAGTGCCACACGCCCATGATCGGAGACGAGATCGACCCGGGCCCGCTTGCCGCCGTCGAACGAAGAGGAAGAGAACCATTCGGCCACGAGTACGCCCACCGGTTCGGCATCGGTGTCGGCGTTCGACTCCGCCCGGGCGACGGCCACGGCATCGACGCCGCCCGGCTTCACGACCGGCGTCGGTCGGGGCCGTTCCAGGGGGATCACCGCCAAGGCGGTGGCATGCGATTCGTCGATGAAGTGCTCGAGTTCTTCCTCGATCTGCGGGGGAAGTTCACGCCCCGGATCGGGATGCCAAAGCGGATCGCGGGCTCGGGAGACGACCCGACCGAGGGCCTCGATCGCCTGCACGGCCGTGGCCCTGCGCTCCACCGACTCCTGCCCGCTGACGGCCTCCAGGCGGAGGCGGCGGCCCTGACGCACGAGCACGCTGACGCGGTCGCATCCGATGATCCGCCGGGCCTCGTTGGCGAGCACGAAAGCCGTCGCGATCGGATCGAGCGATTCATGAACCGCCCGGCTGAAGCGGTCGACTTGGGTGAGCGTGGTCTGTTGGGCGTCGATCGTCTTCGACTGCCGGCGGGCGAGGTATGTCCCGGCTACCGCCCCCACCTGGGTGAGGAAGGTGAGGAAGCCCTGTTCGACCTCGGGGGGGTGGGGTTGGTGGAAGACTTCGAGGAGCCCCGCCCGCTGTCCGTTGCGGTCGATCGGCGCCGAGACGAGGAGGAGGTCGGTCGGGTTGCTCGCCACCGCCTTGCCGTCTGGCCCGGCGAGTTGGGCCCGCGCGGGGATGAGCATCCCTTCGGTGCCGGCCAAGAGCGATTCCACGAGGTGGCCGTGGGCTTCCTGGGACTCTGCCGACGCGGTCAGCCCGGTCGCTTGGACGCCGGCGTGGCAGACCGGCTCGCACCGCCCCCCTTCCCCGACGATCCACACCAGTCCCGCCACCGCTCCCATCGCCTCGAGGACGCGATCGAGGAGGCCACGGAAGAAATCGGCCTCAGCGAGATCCGAGCGTCCGAGCTGATCAATCTCCGCCACGATCGCGCGGATCTGCTGGCGGGCCTCGTCGACGGAGCGGGGATCAACGGTACTCATCGGACTTTGAC
>JBIIQL010000585.1:0-2750 GCA_044342095.1 Pirellulales bacterium | reverse complement strand
GTAATGCCCGCCTCGGCCGACGACATGGGCCTCTCCCCAGGGAATGTCCCACCGTCCGTACTTTTGATGCATCTCGTCGATCGTCTCCCGGAAGAGCTGCATCGCTTCTTTCCGCGTGGCGTCGTCGAGGCGACCGTCGTTGTGGAGCGGTGCGAGATCGAGCCCCACGCCACACTTCAGCCGCCAAAACTTGAGCAGCGCCGCTCCCCGGGCATCGGGAAGATAGTCGCCGTCCCAGGCGAGGGCCACCTCGACAGCCTTCTTCACCTCGGCGTCGGAAGCCCAAGCGGCGTCGGCCTCGTAGGCCCGCCGCAGCTCCCCCTGCCAGATGCGGGCGAGACGATCGTGGATGTCGAGGGCATAGTCCTTCGCCTCATCGGGCGTCACCGAGGCATCGTTGTGGAGGAGCTCGATCGAGCGTCTGCCGCGCGGGTTGTTTTGATCCCAGGTCGTGTTGTAGACGTGGGGTGGATACTCCTCCGGCCGAAGTGGCGAATCGACCATCATGTTCGCCGGGCTGATGTTGCAATTCTGCATGTAGCCCTGCTCGGGATTGACGATCTTCACAAGCTCCGACTGTGGGTGGAGCTTCGTCCAGGCCGTCTTGCTCGTCGTCCCGTCGACGGGCCGCTTGAAGTCATAACCTTCCGGGCGGACAGGGGTGGCCCCGTTGCGGACATAGGAGATGTTGCCGTCGCAATCGGCGCTCATCACGTTCTGCTCGTTGTACTGATGGCGTTCGAGGGCGGCGTTGACCTCGGCGACGTTCTTCGCCATTCCCATCGCGTAGAACTGGTCGTAGAGCCCGACCTGCTCGGTGTAGGGGCTCGCGCCGACGTAGGCGATCTTCTTCTCCATGTCGGGCTCGCTGATCACCGGCCCGAGGTGGGTGTAGTAGGCGGGCTTCGTCACCGGGTCGGAATCCTTGACGGCGAACGTGAACGCCGTCGCCCGCACCGGCTTCCACTGCTCGTCGTAGCGGTATTCGAGCCGCGGCTCGGTGCGAAACTCGATCCGGTAGACGTCGGAGGTGTCGGGGCCGCCGGTCGTGAGGGCCCAGCCAGTGTGTTCGTTGTGGCCGATCGCCATCATCGGAGTGCCGATGAGGGAGTAGCCGTTGGTGTGCATGGCACCGGCGTGGAGGCGCGACTCGTAGAGCACGGCCATCCCCTCCCAGGTCAGATGGGGATCGGAGAGGAGGATGGCGCGGCCGTCGGCCGAGCGCTTCGGCGCCACGGCCCATTGGTTTGAGCCCATGGCCGGCTTGACCGGCTCGGGGGCGTTGCGGAGATCCCCCATCATCGTGCCGATCGGCCAGCGGAGGATCATGGCCCGCCCCACGGCGAGCGGATGCCAGTCCTCGACCTCGATCTTCACCTCCGCCGCCTCGTTCGGATGCTCTTTGCAATAGGCACGGACTCCGGCGGCGAAGCCGCGGATGGCGTCCTGGACGTGCTTCGGCGCGGTCTCGAGATACTTTTCATGGAGCGTGTCGTTGTGAAAGAGGCGCATGAGGTAGTCGTTGCCGAGGGCCTCCTTCCCCTTCACCTCGGCCAAGCGTCCGGTGGCCTCCCGGATGGCGAGGTAGATGTCGATGAGCCGATCCTCGGCCTGGGCGTAGCCAAGCGCGTAGTAACCTGCAGCCTCGGTGTCGGCGTAGACGTGCGGCACGCCCCAGGTGTCGCGGTAGAGCGTCGCCTCCCCGGCGGAGGCTGGGGCGGCGAGCAGGCAAGCGAGCGCTGCGGCAACCAATCGGATTGATTTCCGGCCCACAATCACCACGGATTTCCTGCGCATCGAACACTCTCCCGTTGACTTGATGGCCGCAGTCTGAGGTGCCTGCCAAGGCGGGCTATCAGGCCTGGGCTCGAGTTCGAATCCGACACCGCCCCCGATCGAATCGACCGCCGGGGCAAGATAGCTGACGGACCGCAGACTTCCCAAGGTGCCGACGGTCGGGAACGAAGAAGCACGATCAGTCGGTGAACAACTCGATGGTCGCCCGTTGGCCGGGGGCCGCCGACGCATCGACGACGATCATCGGCGGTCTCGCTCCGCCCGGACAGCCCGCGCGGGGGAGGTGCGGAGCGTCGGTTGCTCGTGGCCACGGGGCCGGGCTCCAAGCTCGGCCCCCGTGGGAAGTTCGGCGACACGGCGGATTTCCGCGAGGAGATACCCCGTCAACGGTACCCCAGCGAGCGCCGCGCGCGCCGTGAGCGTCGCCTGGATGGCGTCAGGGACGTTCCTGATCTGGATCATCTTCCTCATGCTTCAAGCATGAAACCATGGGCTGGCGATGTCAAAGATCGACGTCGTCCCGGTCTCCGCCCGAGTATCCTGATTCCTTTCCGCTCACGCGGTTTGCTCATGCTCCCAAGCCCCTCTCATTCCCGCATGCTTCCATCACTTGTCCCCGGCCAGCCGCTCGCTCGTGCCATCGTTCGGCTAGCCCTCGGCTTGACGCTCGCCGTCAGCCCGCCCGGGCTCCCCCTCCGCGCTCACGACGATCACGATCATCCCCACACGCCCGTGCTCGTGGCGCCGGCCGAGGCCCACAGGCCGTCGCGGCTCCCCGATCGGATCATCCTCTCACCCGTCGCCGATCCGGCCCATGGCATGGCCGTGGCATGGCGGACGAGCACCGATGCCCCGCTCGGCTTTGCCCAGATCGCGGCCGCCACCCACGGGCCGGAGTTGCGGTTGAAAGCCGTGACGATCCCCGCCCGCACCGAGGCCCATCCGACCGATCT
>JBIIQL010000079.1:0-9708 GCA_044342095.1 Pirellulales bacterium | reverse complement strand
GTGACGCGCATCGCCCAGCCGCGAAACGGCACTTCGCTCGAAAAGCTCCCCGTCAAACAGAGCACGACCCACAGATTTCCTTCGGCGTCGAACTTCGATCCAAACGCATATTCGTGGTAGTCGCCAGACACTCCCCAGCCGTCGGCGACGGTCTCGATCTCGTCCGCCTCGCCGTCGCCGTCGGTGTCCTTGAGCCGGCTCACCTCCGGCCGCTGCGTCGCATAGAGCCAGCCATCCTTCCAGGCCAGGCCCAGCACCTCGTGGAGCCCGTGGGCGAAGCGTGTCCACGTCGGCGTCTCGCCCGCCGGGTCGCTGACGATCCAGATCTCCCCCCGCCGGCTGGCGACGGCGATCTTGTTGTCGGGCAGCCATTCGAGCGCTCCCACTTCGAGAAAGGCATCCGGCGGGATTTTCAGTTGTTCGATTTTGTAAAAGTCGGCCTCCGTCGGCTTCTTGAGTGGCTCGGCGGCGCACGCAGGGGCCACGGCGATGATCGAAAGGAACATGACCAAGCAGGCATACCCCACCCACCTCCCGCTGCGTCGCATCGCGACGCAGCGCACCTTGAAAATCACCATGAGAGTTCCTCCTGAAAGGTGACAGGGTCCTTGGCGGCGGGCTTCACGGGAAAGCGCAGTTCTTTTTTGCCGTCGATCGTCACGACCGTGGCCGGCCCGACGCCCGCGCCGAGCCCGCGCACGCGCCAAAATCCGGCGACGCGATACCAGCCATCGGCCTCCGCCTCGATCGAATCGGCGACGGCAGCACGGAAGACGAGGCCGTCGAGCCCGCCGGCATGCTTCGGCTCGCGTTCGACCGTCACGGCCCGCTTGAGGAGCGGGTTGCCGACAGAATCGCCGCCGATCGTTTCGCGGACGGCGATTTTTTCAGCGGGCAGCGACCAGCGAAACGTCGGCCGCCCCTTGTCGTCGAGCGCGTAGCCGCCGAACCGTCCGCCACGCTTGCGCACAGGCTCCGCCGGCCACGGGGCGTCGATCGCGGGGAGGATCGCCACGCAAGGCCCCGCGTCGGGGTTGAAGACGGCATCCCCCATCGGCGGCTGAAAGCCTTCGCCGCGGCCGCTCCAGTGGCGACGGGCGTCGATGAAGGATCCCTTCCAGGCCAGCGCCAAGCGAAACGCCTCGGCGTCCCAGGCGATGTTGACCCGTTCCGGAAAGCCGATGCCAATGGCGCGCGGGCCGGCCCCTTCGATGAAGTTGCGATAGATCACCGGCTTGTCGGTGGCGACAAGCTCGATCGGATCATTCCCCAGGCCGACCGGGGGCCGCGGCTTGGCAAGCGACACATACCGCCACACCGCCTCGATCTGATTGCCGGCGTCGCCAGAGAGGATGTCGGGATAAAAAACCTTCCCTTCCGGCCAGGCGGCAGGCATCCGCGTGCCGGGGCGGAAGCGTTGCGGGTTTTCCACATACGCCAGATACCACTGGTGCCTGAGGCGCTTGGGAAAGCGGGTCATGTCGATGGCGCCGAGCCCTTGGCCGCGGTCGCCAGCGAAGGCATGGCACTTGATGCAGCCAAGCCCCTTCGAGCCAACCAGATCGCGCCCCTTGTCGACGATCTCGGCCTCGGCGTGGCCGGCGATCGCCGGGATCGGGATGTCGGTTTTCGGATCGTCGGCGAGGCGCGCCGCGAGGGGCTTCGCGACGTCGCCATGCCACTTCGGCATCCGTGTGTGCATCGTGGAGCGGCGATCGACGCCCCCCATCTCGAGCACCTCGTCGAGAAACTCGCGCCGCAGTTTGTCGCCCACGCCGTCGAGCGTTGGCGGCAGCCGCCCCTCTTCTCCCATCTCCGGGATCGGGCCGGTGAACAGGGCATCTCGGGCGGGCTCTTTCAGGATCGGCTCGCCGTCGTCGTCGAGGATCGCGACCGCGGGAATCGCCCCCCCCTTCCCGTCGCGGACATGGCAGGCGAGGCAGTTGAGGCTCGTGAGCGAGCGCGAAATCGCCCGCTCGCGTGCCGGTGCCTCCGCGGCGGCCGGAGAGGCAAGGAATGCGAGCGCTGCGCCGATCGCTTCGCGCTGTAGGTCGTCGAGACCGTAGAGCGGCGATCCCTTCGTGGCGGGCATCTGGGCAAGACACCCGGCGTCGTTTCCGGTGCCGGCCTTCCCAACGAGCGTTTTCAGCTGCGGCAAGTCGGCCGCCTTCAAGGCGACCGCCTCGGCGCCGTCAAGGCGATGGCAGTTGCCACAGCCATGCGTTGCAAAGGCTTTTTTCCCTTCGGCAGCGATTCCCGCGTCGACCGCAAACGGCGGCGGAGCCGGGCGGGAGGTGCGGGCCGGCTTGCCGTCGCGCGACGGCGTGATAAACGCAAGGGCCGTCTCGCGCGAGCCCCCCGGGGGGGCAACGTCGAGTTCGAGCGAGCACTGCCCGGCTGCCTCGAAAAACTCGACCGCGATGTCGTGGATGCCGGCATCAAGCTCGACATCTCCCGACCGCCAGCTATGAGGATGAACGCCGTCGTTGTCGATCACGGTCGCGCCCCCGACGAGCAGGCGGCTGCCGTCGTCGCTTGCCAGATCGAAGCGATAGCGCCCCTTCGCCGGGGCATGGAAAAATCCCGTCAGCTGCACACAAAATCCGTCGGTGCGGCCGGCAAAGCCTTCGACATCAAAACCTTGAAGCGGCCCGGAGCGGTCCGGTTTCCCAAGCGTGGCAAAATCGGGAAGCGAGCCGAAGGTCTGATTCCACGACTTCGCCTCGAAGGCCACCGTCTGCTCGGCCACGCCCCCCCACCGGCTTTCAGGGAGGAGGAGGGCCGCGACGAGATGGCGACGCTCGCCGTCGTCGAGCGGAAGAGCGGGCATCCGGCTCGACGGGCGGGTGTGGAGCGGATTTTGCAGGAAGGCGTCGAGGGCGGCAGGCGACCATTTGGCAGCGAGGTCGCCGAGGAGCCGCTGGTCGGGGAGATGGGGCGTGCTCGAAAGCCGATCGCCATGGCAGGCCCGGCAGCCGACGCGATCGTAGATCGGCACCCCGTCGCGAGGCCGGGCGTCCTGGGCCCCCGGAAAAGCCCCTCGGGAAAACTCCCCGGTGGCAGCGAGATAGTGGGCGATCGCCTCCGCAGTCCGCGTCCGCGTCCCCTCGTCGAGACTGGCAAGCGCGTGCGGCATCGTCGTGCCGGGGCGGGCAGCAGCAGGGTCGCGGAGGTAGGTCGCGATCCAGGCCGGATCGATCCGCTCGCCGACCCGGTCGAGGATCGGCCCGGCCTTGCCGCTCACGTGGGCTTCACGGTCCCCGGGCCGATGGCAATTGACACAGCCGAGTTCGCCGAGGAGCAGGAGCCCCGCTTCGATCCGATCGATCGCCCCGTCGGCATGGCGGCCAAAACGTTCGAAGCCGGCGACGATCGGCGCGGCTGCCGCGGACAAGGGCGAAAGGCCGGCCGCCATCCCGACGATGAGCGTGGCAAGAAGGGAACGACATGATCTCGGACACATGAGCAGAGTCCCCGGGGCGCTGTCCGCCAGGGGCCAACTCGATCCCGGGCGGCCACGAATATACCGGCGTCCCCGCCGCTCGGTCAGGCCACGCCGGGCGGAGGGCGCCTCCGGGCTCCCGTCACGACGCCTCGTCGTCGTTCACCGGCATCCCGGTGACGATCTCCACGATGCGCCAGTCAAGCCAGCGGGAGTCGGGATCGAGCCCCTTTTTCCCGACGAATCCCACATGGCCGCCATGATCGGTAGCGACCAGCCGCACGCAGTCGGGATAGGCGACGCGGTCGCTCGAAAACATCCAGAAGGGAACGAGCGGATCGTCACGGGAAGTGATGATCGTCGTCGGCGTGTCGATCGCGGGGATGAAGGGTGCGGCGCTCGAGTGGCGGTAGTAGTCGTGGGCGTCGCGGAAACCGATCGCCGGCGCGGTGAACCAATCATCGAAGCCGTGGAGCGTCCGCGGCCGCGGCCCCTCCGGCGGTCGGAAGGCGTCTGGCCGCAGGTGCCACCAGGCTTCGAGATGCTTGATGAGGACGCCCGTGAAGTGCCGGTCGTAGACGCGGTTGGTGCGGCTGCCGATCGATTCGATCCCCGCCATCAGGTCGATCGGCGGATTGACCGCCACCGCCCGCCGGACCGCGGCCGGGACATGCCCTGGCGCTTCGCCGAGATACTTGAGGAGAACGTTCCCGGAGAGGGAGACACCAAACAGCGTCAGGTCAGGCAGCGGGAGATCGGGGGCGGGTTCGGGATCGGATCGGGTCGCAGCGCCGCAAGCGCCATCCTCCTGACCACAGCACCAACCGATGACGGCATCGACGACCGCCGCCAAGTCCCCCGAGCAGCCAGCATGGTAGGGGCGGCGGGCCCACGCCATCCCCGCGCCGCAGCCGCGCATATCCCAGCGGAACACGCGCACGCCCCGCGCGGTGAGCTTGTCGGTGAGGCGAACCAGGAGCGGCGTGCGGTGGTGGTCGGCCAGGCCATGGGAGAGGATCGCCACCTTCCCGCCAGGGGCCCAAGCCTCAGGGCAATCGTCGTGGACGGCGAGCGCGTCACCGTCGGCGAGATCGACGCGGCGCAGGAGCGCTGCATGATCAGCGAGCTTCTGTGGCACGAGCGCCGGCAGGATCGTCTGCACGTGCGGATTCTTCATCCACCACGGCGGCTCGAAGGCCAAGGGGGTGTCGTCAGCGGGCATGGTGGCTCCTCGCGGCCCCATGGGGAGGGCCGGAGAGTATCTCGGGATCAGGCGAGGATGTCGGTGATCGGTTCGCCGTGGTCCATCTCCAACCGACGCCGGCCCGGCACCTCGAGCTTCCGGCCATCGAGGCCGAGGAGTTGGAGGACGGTGGCGTGGAGGTCGGTGACGTAGTGGCCGTCGCCGAGAGCGTTGTAGCCGAGTTCGTCGGTGGCGCCATGGACATGGCCACGTTTCACCCCCGCCCCGGCGAGCCAGATCGTGAAGCCGTTGGGATGGTGGTCGCGGCCGTCGACGCCCCCGCCCCGCTGTTCGAGCCCCGGAGTTCGGCCGAACTCGGTGCAAAAGACGACGAGTGTCTCGTCAAACAATCCCCGCGCCTTGAGGTCGCGGATCAGCCCGGTGATCGGGAGGTCGATGGTGGCGCACAGCCGGGTGTGGTTTTCCTTGAGCTTTTGGTGCGAGTCCCAGACGCCGTACGACGACGGGAAGACCTGCACGAAGCGCACGCCGCGCTCCACGAGCCGGCGGGCCGTGAGGAGACGCTCGCCGGCGAGCTTCGTCGCCTCGACGTCGAGGCCATAGAGTCGGGCTGTCGCCTCGGTCTCGTCGGTGAAGCCGACCGCCTCCGGCACGGCGGCCTGCATCCGGTAGGCGAGCTCGTAGCCGCGGATCCGGGCCCGCAGCTCCGCGTCGTGCGGATGCTCGGCCGCGGCGATCGCCCCGAGCCGGCCGATGAGGTCGAACTCGTCCTGCTGCTGCCGAGCCGACTGCGCCGCTTGACGGCGTCCGAAGGGGAGCGGGTTGGCCGGATCGAGGGCGAAAGGCACGCCGGAATGCTGTGGCCCGAGATAGAGCGAATCGATCGACTGGCGTGTATCGCTCCGCGTCGGCCCGCCGAGGACGACATACCGAGGAAGATCCTCGTTGAGCGAGCCGAGCCCGTAGGAGGCCCAGGCGCCAAGGCTCGGCTGCGGCTCATCGAGCCGGTGGCGGCCGGTGTGGATCTGGTTCTCGGCGGCGTGGTCGTTGTCGGTTGTCCACATGTTCCGCACGAAACAGAGATCGTCGACGACGCCCGCCAGATGGGGCCACCAGTCGCTGATCTCGATGCCGCTGCGACCGCGGGGGGCGAAGCCGACCTGCATCGGATAGATGATGGGGTAGACGTCGCGGACGTTGATCTCCTCGGCCGGCACCGATCGAAACCGCTTCCGATGGAGTGGCGAGTTGACCGGATTGTCGAACGGGGTTTTGTCGTAGCTCTTGCCGGCGTGGGCGTTGAGCGCGGGCTTGGGATCGAACGTCTCGACGTGGCTGTAGCCCCCCGACAGAAACACCCAGATCACCGACTTCGCTCTCGCGCCGGCCGTCGCCGCCAGCGCCGGCTGAGCGTCGCAGAGCAGCGACTCGAGCGCCAGCGAGCCGAACCCAAGTCCGAGCCCGGCCCGCGGACCGGCCGCCAACAGCGCTCGCCGCGTCAGTCTTTGGCCTGCTTCGTTGTTGGGCATCGTCAGGGCTCCCCGGTCAGCGGATGGCGACGAAGTCGTTGTGATTGAAAAGCACGCGCACGAGCCCGGCCCGGCGCACCTCCGGCTCAACCGGCTCTGAAATCCCCGCCGGCCCACGGCCTTCCGTGCCGAGCCAGTCGAGACAGGCGACCATCTCCTCGTCATGCGGCGCCCGGCCAAGGAGATGCTCGAACGCGACCGCCACGAAGGCTCTCTGGTCGTCCTGCTGTTCGGCGGGCAGCCCCGCCCACAAGACGGCGGCGATCTTCGCGCTGGCCGCATGGACAAGCTCGCTGTTGGCCAGCGCCAGCCCCTGCTGCGGGATGATCGTCCGCGAGCGCCGATAACAATCGCCGGCGTCGGCGCAGTCAAACACTGCCGCGAACGGGCTGCGGCCATCCTCTTCCGGCTGGCAACTGTAGTAAAGGCTGCGACGGAAGGTGGTGAGCGCCACGGCGTTCTCCAATTCCATCCCCCCGATCGTTCGGTCGAGAGTGCCGGCGAGATGGAGGATCGAATCGCGCACCACCTCGGCCTCCATCCGGCCGACGTTCATCCGCTTCAGAAGCCGATTCTCCGGATCCTTTCCGACGGAAGTCGCCCCTCCTGGCTCGGCGCCTCCGGCAGGGGATGGCTCCGCGCTTGCCCGGCGGTAGGCGGCGCTGGTGACGATGAGCCGGTGGAGCGGCTTCATCCGCCAGCCGTTCTCCATGAAATCGACAGCGAGCCAGTCGAGCAAGTGCGGATGGGACGGGGCGGCACCCGCCCGGCCGAAATCGAACACGCTCGACAGGAGCGGCTCGTGGAAGTGCCGCATCCAGACATGGTTCACGGCCACCCGTGCCGCGAGCGGATTGTCGCGATCGGTGATCCAGCGGGCCAGCGCCGCACGCCGCCCCGTGCTCGTCGCCGGATAGGCCGCGGCGATCCGCGTGTAGGTGCCATCGGTAGGGCCCATCGCGACGCCCCGCGCGGCTTCCACCGCTCCCTGCGCCTTCTCGATCGCTGCAGCCGCCGTGGTGATCTCCGCCCGGCGGGCGGCGTCGGTGTCGGGCTTGGCCCGCGCCGTGGCAAGCGCCCCCTCCGCGGCGAGAAGCGTCTCGAGGGCCGATTGCTCGGCCGCGTGCCGCTCCGCCGCCGTGGCCGCTTCGGCCGCCGCAACAACCTGTTCGGGGGGCGCACTGCCGTAGCGGAGCCGCTCGGCGGCGAGCCGGGCATCGAGCGAGACGAGCGTCGCCGTCGCCCGGCCGAGCGCGGCCGCGGCGGCCGTCTTCCGGGCGAGCCCCACGCCGTCGTCGAGCGGATGAACCTCCTCGAGCGATCGATGGGCAGCCTCGATCGCCGCGACGGCATCGGCGCGGAAGGCCGCTGCCACGCGCTCGTCGAGGATCGGATTGAAGGCCGGCGGGGGGAGGCTGATCGGCTCGATCGGTGGCTGGCGGCCGTGGGCGAGGAAGGCAGGCACCCCGGGAGTCACCGGCCCGCGGGCCAGATCGCGGTTGCGCTCGTCGCCGTCGGTGTAGAACCAGGTCGGGGCGTCGGCCGCGCGGTCGTAGACCATCACCGTGCCGCGGCGTTCGATCCTCCGCAGCACGCTGTAGTCATACGGCTGAAAAGGCCCCGGATCGGCCTCCCCCGGAAGCCTGTCCTGCCGCAGCCCCATCGGCTCGAAGAAGGCCCGCAGCCGGAAGTAATCCTCCTGCGTGAACGGGTCGAACTTGTGGTCGTGGCAGTGGGCGCAGTTCGTGGCCAGCCCGAGAAACGCCTTGCCGACGTGCTCCACCGTCGACCGCATCCAATCGTTGGGATTGAGCGCGTACCAGTTGCGGACGAGATATCCGGTGGCAACGCCGGCGTCGCGGTCGCCCGGATGGAGTTCGTCGGCGGCGAGCATGCAGCGCACCATCTCGTCGTAGCCGGTGTCGGCATTGAGGGCGGCGATGATCCAGTCGCGCCAGCGGAACACCTGCGGAGCGCTGTTCCAGACATCGGGCACGTGCCGGCGGCCATGCCAGTCGGCATAGCGCCAGACATCCATCCAATGCCGGCCCCACCGTTCGCCATAGGCCGGGGAGGCGAGGAGCCGGTCGACGAGCCGGTCGTAAGCATCGGGGGCGGTGTCGGCGAGGAAGGCCCGCACGTCGTCGCGCGTCGGCGGCAAGCCCGTGAGATCGAGGGTCACGCGCCGCAGGAGCGTCGCTCGGTCGGCCGCACCCACCGGCTCGAGGCCGTCTGCGGCGAGTCTGGCGTCGAGGAAGCGATCGATCGGATGCCCCGAGCCGCTTACCCCCACCGGGGGCAGCTCCGCCCGCTCGGGAGCCACGAAGGCCCAGTGGTCACTCCCGTCGTCGACGGGGCCATCGGCGGCGGGGAGAGTCTCTGCCGTGCACGAACAGACAAAGACGGCAATGGCGACGAGCCTTCCAGCCATCCTCCACCACGAGCCCCGTCGCCTGAGTCGGGTGAAGTTTTGTCTCGGCTCGAGCAGCATGGCCATGGCGAGTGCCCCGGGAGGATGAACGAGAGTATACGCTCCCGTCATTCCACGATTCCCACCACCGTCGCCTCGCTGACCACCGGCCAGCGTCCCTCCTCGAGCGCCGTCGCCCGGATCGTGATCGTCCCCTCGCCGGCGATTCGTGGATCGTCGGCCACGCTCACCGTCAGCGTCGCGTGAGCCTCTTCAGCGCCGTCGTTTTCGATCACGACCGGCTCGGACGTCACGAGATTTCCTTCACGCCACGCCCGTGGCAGCCCCTCGCGCACGAGCTCCACGCGCACCGGCCCCGCGAAGGCTGGCGTGCGAAACTCCGCCGCGCGCTCGAGCCCAAGCGCGATCGCCGCCGTCGCGCCGTGCTTCAAGCGGATCTCCGCCGGCCCGGCGAGCTTCATGATCGCCCCCTCCGGCAGCATCCCCAGCCGCAGCTCCTGTCGCTCGAGGAGCGTCCGCTTCGCCCCCCGCGGATCGGTGACGTCCACCGCCGCATTGACGATGAACCGGCTCGTCCGCGTCGTCTCCATCCACTCCGGGACAAACACCGGATAGTCGCAGTGCGTGGCCCCGGCCGGCACGACGATTTCCTCGCCATCCATCCCCTGCCGGTGCCGCTGCTGCTTCGCCGTCGGATGGAGCCGCACGTCCCCTTCAAAGCCCTCGAGACGGTAGATCGTGAGCGGCCCGCGGAAGGTCGTCCCCCGATGGACCTTCCGCACGTCGTCGAGCCCGTCAGGCACGATCCTCACCCTGGGCTTCATCGTCACGGCAACGGCGATCGGCTTTTCATGGGTGAACGGGCGGCCGTCGCTTGTCGTCCCTGAAAGCACGAGCGTCGTGAGGCGCGCGGCCGTGCCCGTGTCGGTGCCACAGGCAAGCTCCACCGTCCCTTCGGCTGTCCCGGCCTTGATCGATCCCTCGGTGGCCGTCACGCCGTCGGGCAGCCCGCGGAAGCCGATGCCTACCGCCCCCGCGAAGCCGCCAGCGCGCACGATCGGAATCGTGAGCTTGGCCGCCCCCCCAAGCGGCACGGCCAGCT
>JBIIQL010000104.1:0-8947 GCA_044342095.1 Pirellulales bacterium | reverse complement strand
CTCGGCCAACGAGACCGACCGGGTCGGACCCGGCCAGCATGGCAGCGTCACCGCCTTCGCCATCGATCGCACCACCGGCGCGCTCTCGCCGCTGAACTCCGTCTCCTCCGGTGGTGCCGGCCCGACGTATGTCAGCGTCCACCCGAGCGGCAAGCATCTCTTCGTCGCCAACTATTTCGGTGGCTCGGTGACCGTGCTCCCGATCCAGGCCGACGGGAGACTGGGCGCGGCCAGCGACGTCAAGGAGGACGCCGGCGAGATCGGCCCGACCAAGGCTGCAAACGCACCACCGGGGAGCTTTGCCTTCAGCGGCCACGACCGCACCCACGCCCACCAGATTCTCCCCTCCCCCGACGGCCGACATGTCCTTCACGTCGACCTGGGGCTCGATCGGATCTTCGTCTGGACCTTCGATGCGGCGGAGGGAAAGCTCGTCGCCAACACCCCGCATGCCGTCGCCTTCCCGCCCGGCGACGGCCCACGGCATTTCCACTTCTCGCCTGACGGCCGCCGCCTCTACTCGATCCAGGAAGAGGGGTCGACGGTGGTGACGCTCGATTGGGATGCCGCCACCGGCACGCTCACCCCCCGGCAGACGCTCTCCACGCTTCCCCCCGGCTTCAAGGGGAGCAACTTCTGCTCGGAGATCCTCGTCAGCGCCGACGGCCGCTTCATCTACTGCGGCAACCGGCTCCACGACAGCATCGGCATTTTCCGGGTGAAGGCCGACGGCTTGCTCGACTATGTTGGCGAAGAGTGGACCCGCGGCAACTATCCGCGGAGCTTCACGTTCTCGCCCGACGGGAACTTTCTTGCTTGCTGCAACCAGCGCGACGACAACGTGGCGATCTTCGCCGTCGATAAGGCCTCGGGGACGCTCGCCTTCACCGGCCACTACGCCGCCGTCGGTAACCCCTCGCACGTCGTCTTCCTCGACCTCGCGGCGGAGTGAATGATTCCGGGCAAGGCAAAGTTCAGGAGACCCGCGTGGCCCAGTTGAGTCGGCCCTGAGAGGAGTAGAGTTCCGCGACGGTGATGGTCACCAGGCCGTCGTTCGGATTGGCATCGCTGTAGCTGACGCGGAAATTGCCCGTGTCGACGCCCCACGGATTGCGGAGCACAACCGACGCGAGGCCCCCGGCACCGTTGAAGTTGAGGGCCCAGACGGTGTAGGCGTGGCCGACGACGAACTTCTGCCCGAGACCGCCGGTGGAGGAGTCGCTCAACGAGACGGTGAGGTACTGCGGCGACGCGGCTCGGAATCGCCGGACGATATCCGAACCGAGAGCGGCGGCGCTGGCGTAGCTCGTGCGGATGATCGGAACGCCGGTCGAAGCGCTTCCAAAGAAAGCGAACACCTCGTCGGCCCCCGTGCTCGCCAGATCGGCATAGTCGGGTGAGCCGGGAGTGCGCTGGTCGGCCAGGGCGATCGCCTTCTCGGCGATGCTCACCCAGATCGAGTTCTCGGCGCCGAGATTGGCGTAGTTGGGGGCTGTCGAACCCGCGGCGAGGGGCAGCACGGCGTCGACGCGGTAGAAGTTCGCGCCGAGACGGACTCCGTAGGTACCGTCGCCGAAGTCGACGATCGACCGGCGGACCGCCCAGCCGTTGTCGCCCGCCGTATCGCGCGATAGGGCGGCGAGCCCGGAGACGACCTTGCAGTCGCCCACCACTCCCTGGTTGATGTCGGTGCCACGGGGACCGAACGACGAGAAAAGTGGATTGCCGGCGAAGGAGGCGGTGGCGAGCCCCGCGGTGAAGGCCGGCCCGGCGATCGCGTCGCCGTTGAGCGTTCGATCGGCACCGGGATTGGCGAACGACGAGACGCCGTTGTCGGCGTCGGCAGCGGAGAGATCGGTGACGATGTCGGAGGAGATCACCCCGAGGTCGCGCCAGAACGCATCCTTGCCGGCGCCCCCGGTGAGCCGGTCGAGCGACAGGTCGTCGATGGCGACGAGCCAGTCATCCCCGTCACCGCCGTCGAGGTTGTCGAGATGATCGCCGCCGTTGAGGAGATCGCGCCCCGGGCCGCCACGGAGCGTGTCGTACCCCGAGCCGCCGAAGATCCGATCCTCGCCGGCTTCGCCATCGATGGTGTCGTCGCCACGGCCCCCGTGGATGACGTCTGCGAAGGCCCCGCCGAGGATCGTGTCGTCGCCGTCCTCCCCGTCGAGGGTGTCGAGGCCGAGTCCGCCCCAGATCCGATCGTTGCCGAGGCCTCCGGCGATGGAGTCATCACCGACGCCGCCGAGGATCGTGTCGGCGTCGTCGCCGCCGTCCAGGGTGTCGCGTCCCGCGAAACCGCGGATCGTGTCGGAGCCGGTGCCTCCATGGATCGTGTCATCGCCGTCATCGCCGGCGAGCGTGTCGTTACCGGCGTCGCCCCAGATCGTGTCGGCATCGGCGCCGCCGCTGATCAGGTCGACGTCGATGCCGCCGTGGATCGTGTCGAGACCGGCGTTTCCACTGATGCCGTCGACTCCGGCGCCGCCGTCGAGGATGTCGCTGCCATCGCCGCCGAGAATCCCGTCGTTGCCGTCGTCTCCCCACACGCGGTCACTGCCGGCCCCGGCGGTGATCGTGTCGTTGCCCGCCCCCCCGTAAACCTCGTCGTTGCCCCCGCCGGCATCGATGATGTCGTTGCCGCCGTTCCCTTCGATCGTGTCGTCGCCGCCGCCGGCGGTGATTCGGTCGTTGCCGTCCTGCCCGTAAAAGGTCGATGGGCCGACGGCGCGGAGGATGTCGGCGCCGTTGCCGCCATCGATGGTGTTCCGTCCGCGGCCACCGACGAGGGTGTCGATCCCGTTGTTGCCCAGAAGCGTCATCGGCTTGGAGACGACCGAGCCGTCGAAGCTGTCGTTGCGGACTCCCCCGGTGAAGGTGATCCGCGACACCGCCGCGAGCGGCCAACTCCCCAAAGAGCGGCCTCCTTCGACGACGGAGAGCCGCTGGAAGGCCGCGATACCCGAGCCGATGGTGGCGACGCGAAGCGTCACCGCGGAGTCGGAATCGTTGCAGCGAATCGAGAGCGTGCCGTCGAGGGGATCGAGGCCGACCGTTGACGCGGTCAGTGGCCATCGCGCCTCGAGCGATTCCATGGCGAGGGGCCCGGGGCGTGTGCGACGCGACAGGTGGCGAGGGGCCATGGTGGCTCTCCTGCGGAACGGGTTGATGAGAACGCCCGAGCGGGGGCGTTCCCCCCTCAGCATAGGGCGTGCCAGAACCCGATCCAACGCAAAAGCGGCTTACCGACGCACCTTTCGGGTGCGCCTTTTCGCCATAAAAAAATGTTCAAAACCCTCGTGCCGGAGCGTGTTGCATCGCGCGTGCCGCAAAACGCCCGGTCGCCGTCGGGCGAGCGCTCAGGCTTCGTCTGCTTCGTCGCCTTCTTCGGCCTCGGGGTCGAGATCAGTGGGGTTGTCCCACTCCTCGTCGAAGGCGTCTTTGATCCGGGCGAGCACCCGGTCTCGATCCTCCCCCTCACGGGCGTAGGCGTCGGCGACGTGGTTGGCGAGATCGACCAAAAGAATCCCCCAAGCGTTGGGATCGTCGAAGGCGGTCCGCAGGCTGACCTGCGTGGCCATGTCGGGGGTGACCCAGAAGCGGACGAGTTCGACCGCCCCCGGATCCTCGTGGGACATCGGCGGGGCGTCGAGGTGGCTCTGGGCGTTGGCGTCGTCGGACAAGAGTGGCTCCTTTGGATGGGGGGCCAGAGCATAGCAGGTTCGCCGCCGCTGAGAACGCCCGCAGCCATCCGAGCCCGATCAGGCCTCGGGGAGGATGCCGCCGAAGGCGATCCGATGGCCGTCAAGATCCTCGACGACGAACTCGAGGATCCCATAGCGCGCCACCGTCGGCGGCTGTACGACCTTTGCCCCCCGGGCGATGAGGTCGGCGTGGAGGTCGTGGATCTGGTTCACGTAGAGATAGACATCGCGCTCATGGGGAGGGCGGTCGCCGCGGGGCGCCGGGGCGCCGCGACGAACCTGGAAGTGAACCCACACGCCGCCGCGCTTCACGATTCCATACACCCCCTCCGGCTCGGTTGTCACCGGCGCGAAGATCCCGTCATCGGGATCGAGCGAAAAGCCGAGGAAGTCGCGCCAGTATTCGGCGCTGCGGCGGACGTTCGCCACGCCGAAGATCGGCGCGGCCCGCCAGGAATCGGTGCCGGGCATGGTGTTTCCTCGGTGTTGGCTGATAGGTCGTCGGCTGGGACCAGCGATCGAGTCGTTTCCGAGGCTGTCAGGCGAGGATATCGGACACGATCCGGGCGTCCTGGCCATCGGTGAGGGAGGCGGCGAGCCCTTCGCGCTTGTAGACGAGCGCTTTGTGGTCGAAGCCGAAGCAGTGGAGGAGCGTGGCATGCCAGTCGTAGTGGTGGACGACGTCCTTCACCGCCTTGTGGCTCCACTCGTCGGTCTCGCCGTAGGTGCAGCCCCCCTTGAACCCCCCGCCGGCCACCCACTGCGAGAAGCCGTAGGTGTTGTGGTCGCGCCCCCACTTCTCCGGGCCGCCGTCATTCTGGAGGACCGGCAGTCGCCCCATCTCGCCCCCCCAGTGGACGACCGTCGAGTCGAGGAGGCCGCGCTGCTTGAGATCGGCGACGAGCGCCGCCGAGGGCTGATCGACGGCGAGACAACTGGCGGGAAGAGCCCCTTTGATGCCGCCGTGGTGGTCCCACGACTGCCCCGCATTGAGCACCTGGACGTAGCGGACGCCGCGCTCGACGAGGCGGCGGGCGATGAGGCAGCGCGTGGCGTAGTCGGCCGTGGCCGGATTGTCGACGCCGTAGAGGGTGCGGACATGGGCCGGCTCGGTAGAGATGTCGAGGGCCTCCTTGGCGGCCGTCTGCATCCGGGCGGCGAGCGCGTAGCTCGCGATCCGCGCCTGGAGATCGTGCTCGCCGGGATGCTCGCGGGCATGCTCGTCGTTGAGCTTCTCGAGGAGGGCGAGCTGTCGGGCCTGCGGAGAGCCGCGGAGGAGGGGCGCGGGGTCGAGGTTGAGGATCCGCGGTTCGCCGGGGCGGACGAGCGTGCCCTGATAGAGGCTCGGCAACCAGCCATTGGTGTAGTGCTCCCCCTGAAAAGTCGGCAGGCCGCCGGGATGGGCGAGCACCATGTAGGCGGGGAGATTCTCCGTCTCGCTCCCCAATCCGTAGCAGAGCCATGACCCGAGCGTGGGCCGGCCGGCGGTGCTCCTGCCGGCGTTGAGGGCATAGAGCGCCTGGCCGTGGTTGTTGACGCCTGAATGCATCGAGCGGATGAGCGTGATGTCGTCACAGACCTCGGCGAGACAGGGGAGGAGGTCGGAGAGCTCCATGCCACAGTCGCCGCGCGGGGCAAATCGCCACCCCGGCCCGAGCACCTTGGCCGAGGCCTGGGCGAGGTTGTCGTACTTGATCTCCCCTGGAAACGTCTGGCCGTCGTACTTGGCGAGCATCGGCTTGGGGTCGAAGAGGTCCATCTGCGACGGCCCCCCCATCATGAACAGCGAGATCATCGCCTTGGCCCGCGCGGGGTGCGGCGGCGTCTTCGGGAGGAGATCGAAGTGTTCCTCCGCGGCCGTGAGCGGCTTGACCGGCGCTCCGAGGAGGCCATCTCGCTCGAGCAGCGTCGCCAGCCCGAGACCGGCCAGCGAGAAGCCGCCAGCATGGAGGAGATGACGTCGCGAGCAAAGCGATGGCAGTGGGTGTCTCATGCTTGGAAAGCTCCGGTCAGTCGCAGGTCAAGAAACGGTTGGACGCCAGGAGCACCTGGCAGAGGCTCGCGAGCGCCTCGAGTTGCGGGTCGGGGGGGGCCGGTGCCGGCTCCCCTTCCTTGACCGCCGGCGCGGGAATAGCGGCGAGCCGCACCCGGAACTCCTCCCCCTGCTCGGCGAGATGGGAGAGCGCCTCGTCGACTTCAGGCTCGGAGGGGGAGCGGCTGAAGAGGAGCCGCCAGGCGCGCTCCACTTGAGCCCGGACGTCGCCGGGGACTTCGCGGCGGACGCGCTCGGCGAGCGCCCGGGCGCTGGCAAGGACGAACGTGTCGTTGAGCATGAGGAGCGCTTGCGGCGCGACCGTCGTCGTCCGGCGGAGCTCGCAGTTGGGCTTCATTTCCGGTTGGTCGAAGGTCTCGAGGACGGTGACCGGCTCGGTGCGGCGCGACTGAAGATAGAGAGAGCGGCGGAAGTCGTCCGCCCCGAGGCTCACCACTCGGACGACGTCACCGTTGGCATCCTTCTCCTCGCGGCCGACGACGATCCGGCCGACCGGATCCTTGGCGATCCCCACCGGCACGCCCCCGCCGGCGTTCACGAGTTGGCCAGAGGCGCCGAGAACGGCATCGCGAAAACTCTCGGCATCGAGGCGGCGGGGGGAGAATCGCGCAAGGAGCCGGTTGTCGGGATCGATCGCTCGTGCGGCGTCGTGAACGCTGCCCTGCCGGTAGACGGCGCTGGTCACGATCAGCCGATGAAAGGGCTTCAATTTCCAGCCCCCTTCCATGAAGGTGGCGGCAAGCCAGTCGAGGAGCTCGGGGTGGCTGGGGCGTTCGCCGAGCCGGCCGAAGTCGCCCGGCGTGGCCACGAGCCCGCGGCCGAAGTGCCCCAGCCAGAAGCGATTGACAAGCACCCGGGCGACGAGCGGATGGCGGCCGCTGGTCAGCCAGCGGGCGTAGGCGAGGCGCCGTCCGCTCGAGCCAGCCTCCGTTGCCACCGGAACGAGCGGCTCGATGCCAGCGCCAGTGAGTACGGAAAGCTCTCCTGGCGGTACGGTTTGCTTCGGCTGCTCGTGATCGCCGCGGTGAAAGAGCTTCGTTTCGGGGACGCGTCCCTTCACCTCCACCGCCGCCATCACGAAGCCTTCGGCCGGCTTCGTGCCCCGGAGCTTCGTCCCCTCCGCCCGCTTGTCATTGACCTGTTTTTCCTTCGCCGCGTCGTAGAGGTCGAGGGAGTAAGTGGCCAAGGCCGCCGGATACTTCCGGATCAGCGCCTTTTGGTCCTCCGAGCGCTCCCCCTCGGGCGTGGCCCGGGCCGTGCGGTAGGCATCGCGCACCTCTTCCGGGAGCTTGACGATCTCGATCTCGAAGATCTCGTCGAGGAAGGCCTTGCGCATCGCGTCGGCCTCGGCATCGATCTTGGCGGCCTCGGCCTCAATGGCTGCGGCAGTCGCCCGCTCCTCGGGGGTGTAGAGCGAATAGACGCGTTGTCCCGGAGCGCGCCACTGCTCCCAGTCGTAGACCGGGTCGAAGATCGCGCGGAGCCGGAAGTAGTCGGCCTGCGAGACTGGGTCGTAGCGGTGGTCGTGGCACTGGGCGCAGGCGACGGTGAGCCCGAGCAGGCCCGAGGTCGTCACCTTCATCTGCTCAGCGATCACCTGATTGCGGGCGAGACTCTGGTCGGGGACGGGATCGCCGGTGCCGTCGGGGGCGAGGCGCAGAAACGCCGTGGCGATGAGCTGGTCGCGGCGGACGGGATCGTTGAGGGGGACGTCTGTCGCGTCCTGCGTCGCTCCGGCGAGCTCGTCCCCGGCGAGCTGCTCCTGGATGAAGCGATCCCAGGGGAGGTCGTCCTGGAAACTCTTCACCACCCAGTCGCGGTAGCGCCAGGCATGCGGACGGAGGGAGTCGGCCTCGGAGAAGCCGTTGGAGTCGGAATAGCCGGCGACGTCGAGCCAGGCTCGCGCCTGCCGCTCGCCGTAGGCAGGGCTCGCGAGCAGCCGTTCGACCACCCTTTCATAGGCGTCGCCAGAGGTGTCGGCGACAAAAGCTGCAACCTCCTCCGGGGTTGGAAGGAGCCCCGTGAGATCGAGGGTGACGCGGCGGAGGAGCGTCGGCCGGTCGGCTTCGGCGGCGAGCGACAGCCCCTTGGGCCCGAGTTGAGCGAGGATGAAGGCATCGATCGGCGTCCGTCCGGCTGCCGCGTCGCCCGACGCCGGCACGGCCGGCTTGACGATCGGCTGGAACGACCACCACGACCGGTCCTCGGCCGAAAGCCAGGGACCAGGGGGGAGCGACTCGGGCTCGGGCACGCCCCCCGGGGCACCGGCGGCGATCCAGCGCTCGATGACGGCGAGTTCTTCCGCCGACACTTTCTTCCCCCCCTTCGGCATCTCGCCCGAGCGGATGACGCGGAGGAGTTCGCCTGCGTTCTGGTCGCCAGGGACGACGATCGGCCCGAAGCCCTCCGCCTCGCGGAGGACGAAGCGGTGGAGGCGGAGGTCGACGCCCGCCTCGATCGGATCCTCTTCGCCGTGGCAGTGGGTGCAGTGGGCCTTGAGGATCGGGCGGACATCGTGGTCCCACGAAGGGGTGGGGCTCTCACCCCGCGCCGCCGGGAGACCCATCGACGGTAGGAGGAGCGTCGCGGCGAGCCGCGCAAACCTCTCGGCCAAAGCCAAGCGCCGCCGTGTCATCGGTTCTCCCCCAAAAAATCCGGCTCGAGTGGCGGCGGTGCGCGACCGGCCGCGGAGCATCATGGACGCAAAGGCCCCTATGGTACCACTGTCGGCCCGGCCGATCGCCGTCAGCCGGCCGCCGCGGCGTGGTGAGGGAAATCGGTGTAGCCGCGGGCGCCCTGCGGGGTCCACCAGTACGCCATGTCGGGCAAATCGGCGAGGGGCCAGCCGTGGCGGAAGCGCTCGACGAGATCGGGGTTGGCCATGTAAGGACGGCCGAAGGCGACGAGGTCGGCGGCGCCAGAGTCGATCGCCGCTTCGGCCGCTTCAATCGTGTACCCGCAGGCGGCGACGAGCGGGCCGTGGAAGACGGCGCGAAACTCACGAAGCGTCATCGGCGTGCCCTGCTCGTGGAACCCGAAGGCGAGGCCGTCGACGACGTGGAGATAGGAGAGCCGGTGGCGGTCGAGCAGTTCGGCGGCGCGGAGGAATTGCTCGCGGTAATCGGGCGAGCCCATGTCGTTGAAGACCCCGTTGGGGGAGAGCCGCACGCCGACACGGTGGGCCGGC
>JBIIQL010000078.1:0-9768 GCA_044342095.1 Pirellulales bacterium | reverse complement strand
GTTCACGCACGACTGGCTCCAGCGGACGTTCCGGGACGACTTCGCCGCCGCAGTCGAGCAGGTCCTGGGGCGGTCGGGTGGCCCGACACGCGTCATCTGGAATCCGCTTGTGCCAGGAGCCGACGCCTCCGGAACCGACGCATCCGGGCCGGGCACGCCTGAGGCTGAGACCTTGGCGGCCGCTGGCGATGCAGCGTTACCCCGGAGTGTGTTGATTGGCCGGGTCCAGCCCCCCACAGCCCGCCATCCCAGCGCCCGAGCGCGGGGGGGGACCCCTGCCGGGGAGGTGAGGCCGGCATCCCCCGCCGACGCCGGCCACGTTCACCTCGCACGCCCCGCGGCCGCTCCGCGGGGGAAGTCGCCGATCGCGGCCACCCGTGGCGGTGATCCTGGGCCGGGAAGTGCCCGACTCTCCGCCCCAGTCCGCCCCTCTTTGACGCTCGAACAGTATGTCGTGGGGCTTGGAAATCGAATGGCCCATGCGGCGGCGGCGCTGGCCGCTGAACAGCCCGGGGCGATGTCGCCGCTTGTGATCCACGGGCCGAGTGGCGTCGGCAAGACGCATCTGCTCGAGGGGACCTGCCGACGGATGCGCGAGCGCAATCCTCGGTCGTCGACGGTGATGCTGTCGGCGGAACAGTTCACGACGACGTTCCTGGAGTCACTCCACGGCCGCCGTGGCCTGCCCGGATTCCGTCGCTCCCTCCGGGCCGCCGATCTCCTCGTCATCGACGACATTCAGTTCCTCATCGGGAAGAAAGCCACGATCTCGGAACTGCTCCACACCATCGAGGCACTGCAACGCGCCGGAAAGCAGGTGGTGTTCGCCAGCGATCGGGACGTCGAATCGCTCGCGGAACTCGGGGCCGATCTCCAGGCGCGGCTCCGCGGCGGCATGTGTGCCCGGATCCTGCCGCCCGACGAAGCCACCCGTGCCGGGATCGTCGAATCGCTCGCGGCTCGCCGTGGCCTGTCGATTCCCACCGACGTCGTGGCCTTCGTCGCCGCTCGGATGACGCGCAACACCCGTGAACTCGCCGGGGCCGTCAATCGTCTCGAAGCTACGAGCCACATGCTCGGGATTCCCGTCACCCTCGACATGGCCGAGGAGTGTCTGGCCGAACTCGTCCGCTCGAGTTCCCGGGCCGTCCGGCTCGCTGACATCGAGCGGGCTGTCTGCTCGGCGCTCGGGGTCGATCCGGGGAGCCTCCAGTCGTCCTGCCGTGTCCGCCGTGTCAACCAGCCGCGGATGCTCGCGATGTTCCTGGCCCGCAAACACACGCCTGCGGCTCTGTCCGAGATCGGCGCTTACTTCGGTCGCCGCAGCCATTCGACGGTGATTTCGGCGCAGCGCACCGTTGACGGTTGGATCGCGTCGGGCAGCCGTCTGACGCTGGCCGATGCCGAGTGGGGTGTCGAGGAGGCGATCCGGCGCGTCGAGGAATCGCTCCGGGTCGGATGACGGGCCGCGTGCCGACGGCTGAAGGGGAAGCGCCGTAGGCAGCCCACCCTCGCCGGCCCTGATTCGGGCGTTTACTTCGCCGCGGGCGCCGCCGTGGCCTGCTCCGGGGCTTCCTCGGGGACGAGCCGTTCCTCGAGTGTCGACCGGTAGCGCACGCTCGATTCCTGCCCACTGAAACCGACGACGCGACGGTCGATGCCGGTCGAGCGGCGAATGACCCGTCCGGAGGGGATGTCGAACTCGATTTCGCCGTTCCAGATCCTTTCGAGCAGTCGCGACTCGAGTCGTGGGTCATCGATCGGAGTCAGGACCGTCGTGTCGATGCTGATGACGGCGACATCGTCGCGCACCGATTCCAGGCGGTAGCGGAGTCGCGTGCGGACGGCCCGACGCGGGCCCCCGGGAGTCTCGACGACCACCTCCTGCGGGACGCTCCACTCCGCACCGATCTCCACCTCGCCATCGGGGAGGGGAACGACCATCAGGTCGCCGGACGCGGAGGGAGGCGTTGGCTGCAGGTCGATGCGGGAGATCACGCGGCCGGCGCGATCGATGACGACGCGGGAGAGTGGGACCCCGAGACTTCCCCTCACCGTCTCGTAGCCGGGCGGGGGAGGATCCTCGCCGTCGCTGCTCCACCGCACCTCACCGCGGTCGCTGGTGCGGGAGGTCATCGTCACGTGGTCGACGGAGTGCTCGATCGTGGCCTTCCCCTCGGCATCGACGGAAACGACCCGCCAACGCTTCCTGGAATCGGTGGCCGTGTCGGTCGACTGCGTGGTGCCGGAGATCGTCGTCTCGGTGCGGGCCCGGTGGGCCACCGTCATCACCACGGCCTCATCCGGGCAAAAGCGGTAGGCGAGCGTCACCGGGGAAGGGGGAGGGGAAGGGGGAGGAGGAGGATCCGCTCCCACCAAGAGGCTGCCGCTGGCAGCGACGAGGAGTGGCAGCAAGCCACGGAAGAGGATCCAACGCGAGGGACGATGCATCGGGAGGCTCATTCGGGGGAGGATGGGGGCTTGGCCACCGGCGTCCCCGCGCCGCGCAGGCCACCGCCCCAGTGGAGTTTCTCGCGCAGCGTCCGGTAGTAACCGTGGTTGCGGGTTTCGACGAGGGTGAACCTCGGCTCTGCCCGCCGGACGCGGAGGCGGTCCCCGGGCAGGAGCGGGGCGAACACGTGACCATCGACGACACAGGCCGAACCTACGTTTGGGCGCGGCACCGACAACTCGTAGCGGCGGGTGGCGGAGTCGACGACCGTCCGGTTGGTGAGGGTATGGGGATTGAGCGGCGTGAAGACGAACGCGTCGAGATCCTTACGCACCAGCGGTCCACCGGCCGACAGGTTGTAGGCGGTGGAACCCACCGGGGTGCTCACGATCAATCCGTCGCTCCGGTAGGTCGTGGCGAGTTCCCCGTCGACATGGAGGAGGATGTCGATCATCGAGAACGGCGGCCCCGCGAGGACCGACGTCTCATTGAGCCCGAGTTGGCGACGGGGTGGCTCTCCGTCACGGAGCAGTTCGCACTCGAACATCAAGTGGTCGACCAGCCGGAACCGGCCGGCGGCGATCTCCATCAGGACCTCGTCGACTTCATCGCGGGAGAAGTCGGCGAGGAATCCCAGATGCCCGAGGTTGATCCCCATCACCGGCACCTGGCCGTATCCCATCCAGCGCGCCGTGCGGAGGATCGTGCCGTCCCCGCCGAGAACGACCACCAGATCGGTGACCTGGGAATGATCGGGCGACCCGGCATGGAATCCACCCTCTCCCCAATCCCCCTCCGGTGCCGGGCGGTGGATCACGGAGTGGCCGTGGCGTTGCAGCGATGCCCCCACACGCTCGGCTACTTCGCCGACACCGGGGAGCCCGGCTGGGGCGACGACGGCCACGCGGAGGTGGTCGGGGGTCGATGAGCGGAGTCGCTGCGAAGAGGGCATTGAAGGGCTCCGGCCGGGCGACGGCGCTCAAGTCGAAGGACGTCGGCGGAGGGATGTCCGGGGCCGTGGGGAACTCAGCGTCTGGCGATATCGATGGCGGCTTCCGCCATCGGGTGGACGCTCCGGCCGCTGAGTTTCCGCGCGGCGGCGGCGATGCCGTCGACGTCGAGACCGAGTTCGGCGAGCAGTTCTCCACGCTCTCCATGCTCCACGAATCGGTCCGGGAGCCCCATGCGGACGATCGGGCCGGCTGCCAGCCGAGCGTCGTTGACCGCCTCGAGGACCGCCGAGCCGAACCCGGTCGGGAGGGCGTTCTCCTCGATCGTGATCGTCCAAGGGCTCGCCTCGATCATCTCGAGGATGGCCGGGTCGAGTGGTTTCACGAACCGAGCGTTGACGACGGTAACCTCAATCCCCTCGAGGGCGAGTCGGCTGGCGGCCGCAAGTGCCGCGCCGAGCAGGGTGCCGCAGGCGACAAGCAGACCGTCGGGCCCGCGACGGAGCGTCTCGCAGCGGGCACGCTCGATCGGCGCCCGGGGCCCGGTGTGGTTGTCGACACCGGCCTTCGGATAGCGGATCGACACCGGGCCGGGTTGCTCGAGCGCCCAGTCGAGCATCGCGACGAGGTCGTGCTCGTCGCCCGGCGCGAGGACGGTCATGTTGGGGAACAACCGCATGTACCCCAGGTCGTAGGAGCCGTGGTGGGTGGGGCCGTCGGGGCCGGTGAGCCCTGCCCGGTCGAGCATGAAGGTGACCGGGAGATTCTGGAGCGCCACTTCTTGGAAGATCTGATCGAAGGACCGCTGGAGGAAGGTGCTGTAGATGTCGACGATCGGTCGACAGCCGGCCTTCGCCTGGCCGGCGGCGAACGCGACGGCGTGCGACTCGCAGATGCCGACGTCGAAGAGCCGATCGGGGAACTCCTCCCGCACCGGCTCGAGTTTGTTTCCCTGGCACATCGCGGCGGTGATCACCGTCACGCGCGGATCGCGCCGCAGGCAGGCGCCGATCGCGGCGCTGGCAACGTCGGTGTAGGCCCGGGCAGACGACTTCTTGATCGACACGATGCAGTCGTCATCGTCGCGTTCGAAGGGGGCGGGGGTGTGGAAAAACACCGGATCGGCCTCGGCCGGCTTGAACCCGTGTCCCTTCTCGGTGAGGACGTGGAGAAGCACCGGGCCGTCGGCATCCTTGACGAGTTCCAGATAGCGGATCAGGTTCGCCAGCGAATGGCCCTCGACCGGGCCGAAGTACCGGACGCCCATCGACTCGAACAGCATGCCCCCGTGGAGCGAGGCCTTGAGTGAATCCTTGACGCTGTGGAGCATCCGCTCCATCGACTCGCCCACCACCGGCATCCCCTTGATCATCCCGCCCGCCTGATTCTTGATACCGCGGTACCAAGGGTTTTCTCGGGCGATGTCGAGGTATTCGGCGAGGGCGCCGACGCGGGGGCAGATCGACATCTTGTTGTCGTTGAGGATCACCAGCAGCCGCTTCTTGAGGAAGCCGGCGTTGTTGAGGGCCTCGAAGACGATGCCCGAGGGGAGGGCGCCGTCGCCGATGACGGCGACGCTCCGCCGATCGTCCTCGCCGGCGAGGCTGTCGCCGCTGGCGAGCCCGAGTGCCGTCGACAGGCTGCAGCCGGCATGGCCGGTCATGAACAGGTCGTAGGGGCTCTCTTCGGGGTTGGGGTAACCCATCAGCCCACCGCGGGTGCGGATCGATCCGAAGTTGGCGAACCGGCCGGTGATCAGCTTGTGGGGATAGATCTGGTGGCCGGTGTCCCAGATGAGACGATCACGGCTGAAGTCGAAGACGCGGTGGAGGGCCAGGCAGAGTTCGACGACGCCGAGGTTCGAGGCGAAGTGGGCCGTCCGGGTGGCGGCCACCTCGGTGAGCGAGCGGCGCATCTCTCCGGCGAGCTGTTCGAGTTGCTCGATCGACAGCCCGGCAAGGTCGCGGGGGGAGAGGATCGTGGGCAGGATGTCGGGCATGATTTGGGGCGATCCTCGGGATCCAGGGGGGGCCGAAGGGAGCGGTGGTCGGCGTCAGTGATCGCGGGTCACGATCCAGGAGGCGAGATGGCGGAGATCGTCGGCCGATGACGGAAGGTCGGAGAGCATCGATACGGCTTCGGCGGCGAGCGATTCGGCCCGCCGTCGGCTTTCGGACAACCCCAGCACCGTGGGGTAGGTGAGCTTCCCACGCTCGGCGTCCTTGCCGACCCGTTTCCCGGTCGTCGCCTCGCTCCCCTCGGCATCGAGGAGGTCATCGGCGATCTGGAAGGCGAGGCCGAAGGCCCGGCCGTAGCCGTCGAGCGCGGCGAGTTGGCGTTCATCAGCGCCTGTGGCGAGGCCACCGAGGGTGAGTGCCGCGCGGAACAACGCTCCGGTTTTGCGACGATGGATTCGTTCCATCCAGGCAACCTGAGCGTCGCGTCCTTCGGGGGCACCTGACTGGTCGAACCAGCCCCGTTCGGCCGCCAGGTCGTCCGACTGTCCGCCGACGAGGGCCTCGGCCCCCGACGCCTGAGCGAGCATGCGGCAGCCCCGGGCCGCCACGGCGGCCGGGAGGTTCCCGACAAGGGTTTCGAAGGCGAGGGCTTGAAGGGCGTCGCCGCAGAGGATCGCGGTCGCCTCGTCGAAGGCGCGGTGGCAGGTGGGCCGTCCCCGGCGGAGGTCGTCATCATCCATGGCAGGGAGATCGTCATGGACGAGCGAATAGGCGTGGATCATCTCGACGGCGACCGCGGCCCCGGCGGCGGTCGCCCACGCCTGTGGCGGCGTTGATCCAGCCGCAGCCTCAGGCAGGCAGGCTTCGGCGGCCCAGAGCACCAGGGCCGGTCGGAGACGTTTCCCGGGCGCGAGGAGCGCGTAACGCATCGACTCGAGCAGCCGGGGGGAGGCGTCGACGGAGAGATGCAGGGCCTGATCGAGCCGCGGTTCGATGAACGCCTTCACGCGAGCCAACGCCTGCGGGACGGCTCCCGAGCCGGAAGCCCCAACCGCCGTCGGCCGCGATCCCGCGGTGGTGTCCTGACTGACGACCATCATGCTTGGCGTGCCTGCCCTAGCTGCCGGGGACGTGCATGGGGAGTCGATCGATGGCCAGCGAAGCACTGCCGATCAGAAGACATCCTGATCGGTCCGCTGCCATCACCCCACGGACCGCCGGATTCTCACGGGAGCATCCTTTCGGTCCCGAAGTCGAAATCGCCGCCGGGAACGAGCCCTGGAGAACCCAGGTTCGTGGCCCTTTGATGGACGCCGTCGCGTGGACGAGCGACCGACGATTCCGCCTTCTCGCCCCCCCGGCCGGACTCCGGAAAAGCCCAGGAAGTCTAGACTTCCGCGGAACTATCGTCCATCCCCGGAAGGCTCCGCGGACGGCCACCCGTGCCCCGCGGCTGTCGGTCAGTCGTTCGCTTGGCTTGGCCCTTTCGTGACACCGCCGTCGAGGTCCGCGGTACCGAGCCGGGGGGGGCATCCTCGGCTGGGGCGTCGTCGTCCCCGTCCGCCGACGCGGCCTCCTCGGCCGCGGCGGTGAGGGTCTTCACCCGTTGTTCGACATCGGCCAATTCGGCATGGAGACGTCGCACGAGCGACACCCCCTGCTCGTAGGCGGCGATCGATTCGGCGAGGCCGAGCCGGCCCCCTTCGAGGCCTCCGACGAGGTCCGCCAAACGCGAGAGCCCATCTTCAAAAGAGAGCGGCTGCGGGGACTCTGCCGCCGCCGTCGATCCAGGTCGCCGCTCGGACACCTTGGCGGTCTCCAATTCGTCACGCCCCATCGTCGCCACCTCCCTGCGTTCGATCCCCCCGGACATTCCCTGCAGACGTTGCCATCGATGCCTCTTCGGCCAATTCGATCCGCTCGACGCGGCTGTGAATCCGGCCCGAGGCGAGTTGGGTGACGAGCCTGGTGCCGGCCGCGACGCCGTCCGCCGACACCAGCGGTCGCGCCGCGCGCACGCCGGCGGCCTCGGTCCATGTCACGGAGTAACCGCGGGCGAGGATCGCCAGCGGGCTGACGGCGTCGAGACGCCCCGCCGCCGCTGCCAATCGCTCCCGCGCCCGTTCGATGCCCCCGGCCACCAGACGCTTCAGTCTGGCATCGTGGGTGTCGAGGATCGACCGGCGGTCGCGGAGGATCCAGGAAGGATCGGCGAGCAACCGCGAGCCGGCGAGGCGCTCGAGCCACTCGCGCGCCGTGGCCGTGCGGCGGAGGAGCCCGGCGTGGAGCCGCTGATCGAAGGTGGCCACCGCGGCGCGGAGTTGTCGCCGGTCAGGGGAAATCCGCACCGCGGCATCGGTGGGCGTCAGCGCTCGGACGTCGGCGGCGAGATCGGCGAGCGTGACGTCGATCTCGTGCCCCACCCCGGCCACGACCGGGATCGGGCTCGCGGCCACCGCCCGCACCAAGGGCTCCTCGTTGAAGGCCCACAGATCCTCGAGGCTCCCGCCCCCGCGCACCACGGCGATCACGTCGACCGCCGGCACGAGACGGGCCGCGTGCTCGAGAGCCCTCGCCACTTCGACGGCGGCACCGGCCCCTTGCACTCGCGTGGGCACGACAATCACCTCCGCCACCGGCCAGCGGCCGCGGAGCGTCTGGAGAAAGTCGTGGAGGGCCGCCCCGGCGGGGCTGGTGACGACGGCGATCCGGCGGGGAAAGGGGGGGAGCGGACGCTTCCGCTGGGGCGAAAACAACCCCTCGGCCTCGAGGGTGGCATGGAGTCGGCGGAGCTTCGCCTCGAGGGCCCCGGTTCCGACCGCATGCATCCGGTCGATCGTCAGTTGGTAGGTGCCACGCGGCGGATAGACCTCGACGCGGCCGTGGCAGACCACTTCGAGACCGTCTTCCGGTTCGATGGCCAGGAGGGGAAGCGCGCCCCGCCAGACGACGCCTCGGAGGATCGCGGAGTCGTCCTTGAGCGCGAGGTAGACATGCCCCGAGGCGGCGCGGGTGAGGTTCGTGACCTCTCCCGCCACCCAGATGTCGGCAAACCGCCCCTCGAGGCAGTCCTTGATCCGGGCCGTCACCTCACCGACGCCCGGCACATCCGGTGGCGGTGCTGCGCGGCGGTCGATACCCTGGGTGGCGTCCATGGCCGGGAGTCTACGCGATCCCGGCCGACAAGGGCTCCGTCCCGCCCTCCTCGCCTCGTCACTCCGGGAATCCGCATGAAGGACTCCGTTGATTCATCCCCCGCCGCCCCGGCCGTGGTCGATGCGCCCCGCACGGGGCCGCCTCGTGGCGCCCTGCTCGTGATCTTTCTCACGGTGTTCATCGATCTGCTCGGGTTCGGGATCGTCCTTCCCGTGATGCCGCGCCAGGCCGGGCCCTACCTCGAGGCGCTCCATCTCTCCCCGTTGGCTTCCGGGGCGATGATCGGGCTGCTGTTTTCCGTGTTCTCGCTGATGCAGTTCGTCTTCAGTCCGATCTGGGGGCGCTGGTCCGATCGCGTCGGCCGCCGTCCGATGCTTCTCCTCAGCCTCGCTGGCTCGGTCGTCTTCTACGCCCTCTACGGCTTCGCCGTGACCATCCCGCCTGAGCGTGCGGCACTCGCGATCGGGCTGATGATGCTCGCCCGGATCGGCGCCGGGATCGCCGGGGCGAGCGTGGGGACGGCGGCGGCGGTGATCGCCGACTGCACCACCCCGCAGAACCGCTCCCGCGGCATGGCCCTGATCGGGATCGCTTTCGGCGCCGGCTTCACGCTCGGACCGCTGATCGCCTACTTCGGCATGAAGCTCTTCAACGATCGCCCCTGGGCGGTCGGGGCCCTCGCCTCGGCCCTCTCGGCGGTGGCCTTCCTGTTCGCGTTCTTCGTCTTCCGGGAGACGCGTGATCCGGCGAATCGGGCCGCCAAGGAGTTTTTCAGCGTCAGCCGCTCGGCCCGCGTCCTCGCGATCCCGGCGGTCGGGGCGCTGGTGCTCATCTATTTCCTGTCGATCTTCTCGTTTGCCAACTTCGAGGCCACGCTCGCCCGGCTCACCGAGGAGGCCTTCGGAATGTCCGACGACGACAACTTCCTCGTCTTCGCCGGCATCGGGCTCGTGCTCATGCTCGCCGGTGGCAGCTACCGTCCGCTCGCCAAGCGGATTTCGGAGACCAGGCTGCTCACCATCGGTCTGCTGTTGATGGCGATCGGCCTGGCGGCCGTCGGAGCCGTGGCGGCCATCGTCCACGCGAAGTCCGGCGGGGACGGGATGTCGTTGTCTTGGGTGCGTGGGCTGTTCTATGCCGCCGCGGGGCTGTCGGTGTGGGGGTTCGCGTTCGTCAATCCTTCGGTCTCCTCGCTCATCTCACGCCGGGCCGACCCATCGGCGCAAGGGGAGGTTCTCGGCGTCAATCAGTC
>JBIIQL010000584.1:0-2777 GCA_044342095.1 Pirellulales bacterium | reverse complement strand
AGTGCTCGTCGGCCTGGGTGTCGATGCGGACGTAGGCGAGGAACCGGTCGAGGAGCGTGGGCACGGGACGGCTTCCGGGGGGCGGCAGAGCGAGCGGCTGCGACGGGGAAGCGAAAACCTATCACGCCCCCCGGTCGCCCCGCCATCGCGGCCAGCGGGATCCCCCTTCGCTCCCTCCGGCGGGTAAAGTGGGACCCATGAAACCGCTCCCGGGCCGATCGCCGTCCACTCGCATCATGGCCCTCGTCTGTGGCGCCCTGCTCGCCTTCACAGGCGCGGCGAACGTGGCGATCGCCGGAGAGCTGATCGATGCCCTGGGGACCACGAGCCTCGAGGCCGTCAGGCCGCTCCTCGTCAGAACCTGCCTCGGCTGCCACGACAACGCCACTGCCGCCGGCGGGTTTTCCGTGGAGGGGATGACCGACGGGGCCGATCGACGCGATCGCGACCGGCTCATCCGCGCCCACGACCGGGTGAAGGCCGGCGAGATGCCCCCTGAGCCCGAGGGCCTCGCCGACGACGCGCGCCGAGAACTTGTCTTGGCGCTTGGCACCGTCATCGACGTCGCCGACCGGGCCGACATTCGGGCCAACGGTCGCGTGCCGCTGCGCCGGCTCAACCGGCATGAACTCGAGCAGAGCCTGCGGACGCTGCTCGAGCTTCCCGATCTCGACGTCGCCGATCTCCTCCCCGAGGACAGCCTCCGTGACGGGTTTCCCAAATCGGCCGAAGGGCTCGAACTCTCGCGTCTCCAATTTACGGGAACGCTCGATGCCGTCGACGCCGCCCTGGCCGCGGCGATCGCTCCGGGCGTGGCGCCGCCCGACTCAAGCACCTTCACGGCGATCTCGAAAAGTCTGTTCGGTGGCACAGCCTACGGCGAGCCGGAGGCGATGTACTTTGCCAAAGACTCGCTTCCCGTGGCTGCCCCAGCTTCCGATGACGCCGCGGTCGAGTGTGCGATCTTCCGCTCCGCGTACTGGCCCTATCACGGCTATCCCGCCGGGTTCGTCGCCGAGCGACCAGGGCGCTACCGTGTTCGCTTCCGGGCCCGCGCCGTGCTCCAGCAGCCCGACCGTTCGCTTCTCCCAGCCACGGCGCCGGTGCCGATGACGTTCCGGGCCCGGGCGCCGTCGGGGCCGGACGTGTCAGGGGACGTGAAGGCCGTCGGTGGGCTCTTCGACATCGCCCCGGAAGTGGCCGACTACGAAACATTGGTCCTGTTGCGGGCCGGGCAGACGATCGAATGGAGCCCGCTCGGGCTGGCTGTGCCACTGGCACGGAACGTCGATGGTGGCCCCCCGACCTATCGCTTTCCGCCGCCGCCGCCGGGGGGCCATCGTGGGGTTGCCGTTCGCTTTCTCGAGATCGTCGGGCCTTTGCCCCCCGATGACGGCGCGTGGCCCCCTGCTTCGCACCGGATTCTGTTCGGCGATCTGCCGATACGCGCTGCCGCAGGCGGAACGCTGCCTGTGGAAGTTGTGCCGCGGGACAAGATGGCCGATGCGCGGCGGCTCCTCCGGCTGTTTGCCGGGCGGGTGTTCGGCCGGGTTGTGGAGGACGACGATCTCGCACCGGCGGAGGGAGTGGTGCTGGCGGCGCTCGATGCGGGAAGAGAGTTCACGGCGGCGATGCTTGCCGGCTACCGGGTTCTCCTCGCGGCGCCGGAGTTTCTCCTCGTTGCCGATCCGCGCGGTGGCGGTGGGACCGAGGGGGGAAGCGATGCCCGGGCCCTCGCTTGCCGGCTGTCGCTCTTTCTCTGGAACGACCGCCCCGATGCGGCGTTGCTGGCGGCTGCGAACGAGGGGCGGCTTGCCGATCCTGCGGGACTCGTTGCCGAAGCCGACAGGCTCGTCGATGATCGGAGGTTTGCCAGGTTCTTGACGACCTTCACCGACCACTGGCTCGACCTCCGCCACCTGCGTCGCGACGAACCCGACGCTCGGTTCTTCCCCGAATACCGCTTCGACGAGTATCTCGCCGAGTCGCTCGGCCGGGAGACCCGCGCGAGCGTCGAGCGGTTGATTCGTGAGAATCTTCCGATCGAAAAAATCGTCGACGATGACATCCTCCTCGTCAACGATCGTCTCGCCGTGCATTACGGGCTTCCGCCAGTCAGTGGCTCGGGTGTCCGTCCGGTGTCCCGCCCTGCCGGGTCGCCCCGCGGAGGCTTGCTGACGCAGGGGGCGATTCTCAAAGTAACGGCCAACGGCACCTCGACCTCGCCGGTGAAGCGCGGCGCCTGGGTGATGGCGCGGCTGCTCGGCGAGCCACCGCCGCCGCCGCCTGAGAAGGTGCCGGCGGTCGAGCCCGATATCCGGGGGGCGACGAGCATTCGTGAGCTCCTCGCTCGCCACACCTCCGACGCCAGCTGTGCCGCCTGCCACCGCCGCTTCGATCCCGTCGGCTTCGCGCTCGAGGCGTTTGATGTCTGTGGTGGGGAGCGGTCGCGCGTCCGCGGGCTCGCGCCGGTCGGCAGCCCGGCCGATACGCCCGATCTCATCACCGGCATCGATCGGGCGGGGCACGATTTCGCCTACCGGCTCGGCGCGGCGATCGATCCGGCCGGCAGGCTTGCCGACGGCACGCCCTTTGACGACATCCGTGGAATCAAAGCCGCCCTTGAAAAGAGGCCGCGGCAACTGGCCCGCAATCTCCTTTTGCTTTGGACGGCGTATGCCACGGGAGCGCCGCTGCGGTTCTCCGATCGGCCAGAGCTCGAGGCGATCCTCGATGCCGCCGAGCCGGAGGGTTTTCGAGTGAGAGGGCTGCTTGGG
>JBIIQL010000583.1:0-2779 GCA_044342095.1 Pirellulales bacterium | reverse complement strand
ACCGAGCCGGTGGAGCTGCTCGCCGAGGCGGTGCCGACGGATGTGGAGCCGCTGGCGATCCTCGACCCTGCGCCATCGGAGCCGCCGCTCGACGCGCAGGCTCCGGCTGACGAGCCCGGGGGTGCGATCGATGCGCTCGATCCCGCCGCAATGCTCGCCGCGATCGGCGGGGCTGGGGATGCCAAGCCGGCCGGGGGTGGGCCAGGCGGGGCTGTGGTCGCGGGGAAGCCGGCGGCGACGTTCTTCGGCCGTGCCGGTCAGGGGCGCAGCGTCTGCTTCATCTGCGACAACTCCAACAGCCATCGGGACGGCAGTTTTCATGTCGTTCTCGAGGAGGTCGCCCGGGCCGTCGATGCCCTCAAGCCCGAGCAGTCGTTTTTCGTGATCTTCGCCAGCGACGCGGCCTATCCCCTCTTTCATCCCGCCGCCGTCGAGGGGCTCCAGCCGGCCACGGCGCACAACAAGAGGCAGCTCCGGGCCTGGCTCGGATCGGTCGAGATGTGCCGCGGCGGGCGGGGCCTCGACGACGCGGTGAAGCTGGCCGCCTCGCTCGGGGCGGAGGTGGTCTATCTCCTTTCCGACGGCGAGCTCGGCGCGAGCGTTGTCGATCGACTCGAAGGAGCTGACATCGGCGGCGCGGTCGTCCACACCTTCGGGATGCAGCAGACCGTCCTCGACCGGCGCACGGGAGAGGTCAATCCGGAAAAGCTTCGCGAGCAGCAGGGGCACGACCGCAATCTGGCGATCATCGCCACCGCCCACGGAGGAACGTTCACGCCGGTCATCGTCCCGCCACAGGCTGCGACCCTGGAGCGGCTCCGCCCGATTCCCCGCAACCGTACCCGGGGAGCGGTGTGGGGCTTGAAGCTGTGACGGGGCTCAGGCGAGGTCGAAGCGATCGAGGTCCATGACCTTCGCCCAGGCGGCGGCGAAGTCGTGGACGAACTTTTCCGCCGCGTCATCGCTGGCGTAGACCTCGGCGACGGCGCGGAGCTGGGCATTGGAGCCGAACACGAGGTCGACGCGGCTGCCGGTCCAGCGCACCTGGCCCGTCGAGCGGTCGCGGCCCACGAATGTCTCCTGCGCCTCCGGCGCCGGCTCCCACTGCGTGGCCATGTCCAAGAGGTTGACGAAGAAGTCGTTCGTCAGCGCTCCCGGCCGCGCGGTGAAGACGCCGAGAAGTGAGCGGGGGGAGTTCGTGTCGAGGACCCGCATTCCCCCGACGAGGACGGTCATCTCGGGGACGCTCAACGTGAGGAGGTTGGCCCGATCGACGAGGAGGTGCTCCGCCGGCACCCCCAAGCCTGGCTTGGAGAAGTTGCGAAAGCCGTCGGCACGCGGCTCGAGGACGGCGAAGGATGCGACGTCGGTCTGGGCCTGGGACGCATCGGTGCGCCCCGGGCGGAACGGCACCTGAACCTCGTGGCCGGCGTTCTTGGCCGCCTGCTCGACCGCCACACAACCTCCGAGCACGATGAGGTCGGCGAGCGATACGGCCTTCTTGCCGCCGATCTGACCACCGACTTGGGCGTCGTTGAAACGGTTCTGGATCCCCGCGAGGGTCTGGAGCACCTCCGACAGCCGGAGCGGATCGTTCACTTCCCAATCCTTCTGGGGGAGGAGGCGGATCCGGGCGCCGTTGGCTCCGCCGCGCTTGTCACTGCCGCGGAAGGTCGATGCCGACGCCCAGGCCGTCGATACGAGCGCCGGGATGGAGAGCCCCGAGGCGAGGATGGCTTCTTTCAAGGGCGCGATGTCGGCCGCGTCGACAAGCGTGTGCGTGACGGGAGGGATCGGGTCCTGCCAGATGAGGGCCTCAGCGGGAACCTCGGGGCCGAGATAGCGGGAGATCGGCCCCATGTCGCGGTGGGTGAGCTTGAACCAGGCTCTTGCGAAGGCGTCGGCAAAAGCTCTTGGATCGGCGTGGAAGCGCCGGGCGATCGGCTCGTAGACGGAATCGACCCGGAGGGCGATATCGGTCGTCAGCATGACCGGCGGGTGCCGCTTCGCCGGGTCGTGGGGATCGGGGACGATGGTCGCCGCAGCGGGATCGGTCGGGATCCACTGATGGGCGCCGGCAGGGCTCTTCGAAAGCTGCCATTCGTAGCCGAAGAGCATGTCGAAGTAGCTTGAGTCCCAGGTGGCCGGCGTAGGGGTCCAGGCGCCTTCGAGGCCGCTGGTGATCGTGTCGTTGCCGCTGCCGGTGCCGTAGCTGTTCTTCCAGCCGAGGCCCTGTGCTTGAAGAGGCGCTGCCTCCGGCTCGGGGCCGACATGGCTCGCGGCGGCAGCGCCGTGGGTCTTGCCGAAGGTGTGGCCGCCGGCCACGAGGGCGACGGTCTCCTCGTCATTCATCGCCATCCGGGCGAACGTCTCGCGGATGTCGCGGGCTGAAGCGGCCGGATCGGGCACGCCGTTTGGCCCTTCCGGATTGACATAGATCAGTCCCATCTGGACGGCGGCGAGCGGATTGGCGAGTTGGCGATCGCCGCTATAGCGATCGTCACCGAGCCAGGTCTTCTCCGGCCCCCAGAACGTCTCGTCGGGCTCCCAGGCATCGATCCGGCCTCCGCCGAAGCCGAAGGTCTCGAGCCCCATCGATTCCAGGGCGACGTTGCCGGTGAGCACGAGGAGATCAGCCCACGAGATCTTTCGACCGTACTTCTGCTTGATCGGCCAGAGGAGCCGGCGCGCCTTGTCGAGATTGGCGTTGTCGGGCCAGCTGTTGAGCGGCGCGAATCGCTGCATGCCGGCCCCCGCGCCGCCGCGGCCGTCGTAGATC
>JBIIQL010000582.1:0-2781 GCA_044342095.1 Pirellulales bacterium | reverse complement strand
ATCCGGCTCTCGCCACTCTCCGCCGATCGTCCGGTGAGGACGAGCTGTCCAGGCTCGAAGGAGAAATCGACCCCCTTCGACTGTTCGCTGGTGACGATCGCCGCCTGACGGACCGCCGCGAGGAGCGGCCCGGCGACGAGATTCACGCGGATCGCATCGGGACGCGTGGGGAAGACGTCGCGCCACCGGGGGAAGCGCCCCTCGACCAGCCGCGACGAAATCGTCGTCGATCCACTCCGGAAGAGGATCTCGCTGGGGCGGACCGCGATCTGCACCGGCACGTCGGCACTTCCCAGGCAGCGCTCCACCAACTGCATCGCCCGAGCCGGAACGATCGGCGCCGCCTCGGCTGCGCCTCCACCGGTGGCCACCGCCGGTCCCTGCATCTTGGCGAGCCTGCGGCCATCGGTGCCGACCGCCGTCACCTGCTTGTCGCCCAACTCGACGAGGACACCCCCGAGGGCGTAACGGCTCGACTCGTTGTCGGTGGCGAACACCGTCCGTCGGACGAGTTCCCGAACCAACGGCGTCGAAAGCTCGTGGCCGGAGTCAGCGGGGAAACTGGCGACGGCGGGGAACTCGAGCGGATCCTCGGCCGGCAGCCGGAATTCGCTCCGCGGCGCCTTGACGATCGTGGCGGTGCCGTCGGTATGAATGTCGAACACGGTGCCGGCAGGGCTTTCCCGGACGATCGCCGCCAGGCGGGCACTGGGGAGGAGCACAGCCCCGGGGGCTGATGTCTCGACCCCGTCGATGCCGATGCGGATCCCCACTTCGAGGTCGGTGGCCGAGAGCACGGCTGTCTCCCGTTCGGCCTCGAGTTTGACGTTCGTGAGAACCGGTTTGGGCGACCGGGCGGGAACCACCGCCTGGGCGCTCTGGAGGGCCGCAAGGAGCGGCTCACGCACACATCGCACTTTCATGACGGACCCCTTCGGACGAACCCCGTCGCGGCCTGAGGAAACCGGCCACGGAAAACCCCTACTGTACCCGACCCGGGGGCCACAGAAACCCCCGCTCGCCCTCCTGCCGCTCCACCCCGGACCTTCCCCCTCTTTTCTTCTTCTCATGGATGAAAGAAAGAAAGGAGGGGAAACAGGAGGAAGAAGAAGAGCATTAGGAATGGAGACGGAAACAAGGGATGAACAAATGTTCTTTTTCCGCAGGCTCCATCGGCAAGAAAAGCGAAAATACGGCCTTTTTTCTCCTCTCGACGGTTGTCGATTCGATGGTTGGAACGGTGTCGAGAAAGAGTCGGCGAGTGGGTGGATCGTGGACGTGCGGGGAGTTCGGGGATGACGGTCGACCGTGACTCCGGCACCTGCCGAAGGTAGCTGCGACGTGCCGGAGGCGTGCCTGGCGTGATCGAACGGGGTATCGCCAGGGTATGGCGGTGTCGGGGCGGGGACAGATGCCGCGGTTTCCAACAACTCCTCACCGATTCCTGACGAAAGCCGACAGTGACTACCGAGGGGGGGGAGAGGACCCAAAAAAAACACCCCCGGTCTTGCGACCGGGGGTGTCTGGGATCGAACGCACGGCTGAAAGCCGGGTGGCCGAGGAGCGAATCCGCTCCGTGGCTCCACCACGCTCACTCAGTTGCCGTTGAACCGCGGTGCTTCGCCGTCGGCGGGATCGGAGAGTTGGCGGAGAACATGGCAGTCGAGGTCGTCGCCGAACCACGACACGCTGCCGTCAGCGAGGCCACCGAAGCAGCCGCCGCCGGAGTGCATGCTGAAGGGTTCGTCGTTGGGGCCGCAATTGTTGACCGACCAGAGGCAGGTGGCGGCCGACCCGCCCATCGGCGTCTTCGTGTTGTTGATGATGCTCGTCCGGCGGGGGTTGTTCCCTTCGTCCCAAGGGGCGCCAGAAACGCCGCTGGCACAGTCGGGATCGGCCCAGCGGTTCGGACAGGTACCGATACCGACGCCGTCACCAACGGGCATGTCGGGGCTCGAGCCATCGACCCAGTTGGCATCGCCGGCGACGATCGGGGCCGAACTGCCGCCACTGCTGCGGACCCAGACGGTGTTGCCACCGAGGCTCGGCTGACGCTTGCCGCCGTTTTGGGCATTGCGGCCGGCATCCTCGAAGAAGACGACGGTCTTGCTCGTGCCGTCCTGGGCCGAAGAGACCTTCGTCGACTGGTCAAAGGAGAGGAGACCTTGCTTGTAGGCTCCAATGCCCGAACCGGTCCACCTGTTCCGCATCCCGGTGACCGGGTCGATGTCGGTGTAGGCAACCGGCATGTAGTGGGTCTGGCCGTAGAACTTGAACTGGGCGCCAGCGGCGACCGCGGCGGAGCTCGACCCACCGTACTCGTCCTTGGTGAGGCCGTTGGAGGGGCAGATGAAGGTGGTCACGAACGAGGCCGCAGCGAGCTGGTTCGCCGGGGCCCAGTACGGTGCCTTCATGTTCATCTGGTTGGAGATGTTCTGCTGCTCGATGTAGGCGAGGATCTGGGTGAAGAACGAGTTGACGTTCATCGCGTCGAGGCCGGCGCCGGTCTTCCCCTCACCGCTGGTGGGGTAGCGGCGGACGGCCGACTCGTAGTTGAGATTGCCAAGCGAGATCTGCTTGACGTTGTTGGAGCACTGGCTCTTGCGGGCGGCCTCGCGGGCAGCCTGGACGGCGGGAAGGAGCAGGCCGACGAGCGTGCCGATGATCGCGATCACGACCAGGAGCTCGACGAGCGTGAACCCACGCCGGGTCGACGGGGAGAATTGACGCATGGGATGGATGGCCCAGAGGGTGAGAAAATCCCGAGATTCGGCGGCAAAA
>JBIIQL010000581.1:0-2787 GCA_044342095.1 Pirellulales bacterium | reverse complement strand
CTCGAGAAGTAGGGGGAAGAAAAATGGGAGGCCGACGCCTTCGGCCGCAACTTCGCCGGGCTCCCGCCGTCGTCGAGCGGCGACTACGCCTGGGTGCAGCACATGGTGAAGAGCATGGCCGCCCCGGGCGGCCGCCTCGCCGTCGTCCTCCCCCAGGGGGCCCTGTTCCGCAAGGGGAGCGAAGGGGAGATCCGCAAGAAGCTCCTCGAGCTCGATCTCTTCGACGCCGTCATCGGCCTCGCCGCCAATCTCTTCTATGGCACGGGGCTGGCCGCCTGCATCGTCATCATGCGGCTCAAGAAACCGAAGGCCCGCCAAGGGAAGGTGCTCTTCGTCGACGCCCAGACGCTCTTCAAGAAGGGCCGCGCCCAGAACACGCTCGAACCGGAACAGGCCCGGCGGATCCACCAGTGGTATGCGGGCTTCACCGACGTCGAGCACCACGCCCGCGTCGTCTCCCTCGACGAGATCGCCCGCGAGGACTGGACGCTCAACATCTCCCGCTACATCACCCCCGAATCGACCGACGACATCCCGCCGCTCCCCGAGGCTATTCGATCCTTCAAAGCGGCGCTGGCCCGTTGCCGCGAGGCCGAGGCGGCCCTGGAGCGGGCGATGCAGGAAGGGGGCTGGCTCGAATGAGCGACCGGATCACGCAGCAGGAACTGGAAAGCTACCTGTGGGGCGCCGCCACGCACCTCCGCGGCCACGTCCAGGCGGGCGACTACAAGCAGTTCGTCTTCCCGCTCCTCTTCTTCAAGCGCCTCTCCGACGTCTACAACGAGGAGTATGCCCAGGCGCTCGCCGAGTCGGGGGGCGACGAGGCCTACGCCGCCTTCCCCGAGCAGCACCGCTTCGTGATCCCCGACAACGCCCACTGGCGCGACGTTCGCGCCGTGGCGAAGAACGTCGGCAAAGCGATCCGCGACGCCATGCGGGCCATCGAGGCCGCGAACCCCGGCCGGCTCGACGGCATCTTCGGCGACGCCCCCTGGACCAACCGCGACCGTCTCCCCGACGAGATGCTCAAGAACCTCGTCGAGCACTTCTCCAGCCGCGTCCTCGACCGGAGGACCGTCCCCGAGGACGAGCTCGGCAACGCCTACGAGTTTCTCGTCAAGAAGTTCGCCGATGACTCGGGCCACACCGCGCAGGAGTTTTACACCAACCGGACCCTCGTCCACCTGATGGTGCAGATGCTTGCCCCGAAGACGGGCGAGCGGATCTACGACCCCACCTGCGGCACCGGCGGCATGCTCATCTCGGCGCTCGCCGAGGTGAGGCGGGCCGGGGGCGAATGGAGGTCGCTCGGCCTCTACGGGCAGGAGATCAACTTCATGACCTCCGCGATCGCCCGGATGAATCTCCTCCTCCACGGCGTCGAGGACTTCGAGATCGAGCGCGGCGACACCCTCGCCGATCCGAAGTTTCTCCAGCGCGACCGGCTCAAGACCTTCGACCTGGTCCTCGCCAATCCTCCCTACTCGATCAAGCAGTGGAATCGCGATCTCTGGGCCTCCGATCCCTTCGGCCGCAACACCCTCGGCCTCCCGCCCCAAGGCCGGGCCGACTACGCCTTCTTCCAGCACATCCTCGCGAGCCTCGATCCGAAGTCGGGCCGGTGTGCGATCCTCTTCCCCCACGGCGTCCTCTTCCGCAAGGAGGAGGCCGAGATGCGGGCGAACCTCGTCCGCCGCGACCTCGTGGAGTGCGTCCTCGGCCTCGGCCCCGGCCTCTTCTACAACTCACCGATGGAGGCCTGCGTCGTCATCTGCCGCCGGACGAAGCCCAAGGGGCGCAAGGGCAAGGTCCTGTTCATCGACGGCGTCGGCGAGATCGCCCGCGAGCGGGCCCAGAGCTTTTTGAAGCCCGAGCACCAGGCCCGGATCCAGGCGGCTTACACGGCCTTCGCGGACGCTCCCGGCTTCGCCGCCGTGGCCGATCTGGCCGCGATCGAGAAGCAGGACTTCAGCCTCTCGATCCCGCTCTACGTGGCCCGCCCCCCGGCCGGCGGCACTGTCGCTGCAGGGGAGGGGGCCGCGCAGGAGTCGCTCGCTCAGGCCTGGAGCCGCTTCAAGGCCGATGGCGAGGCGTTCTGGCAGCAGATGGACGAGGTGACGGCGATGCTTGACGGACTGGCCGAGGGCGACACGGAGAGCACAACGCAGAATCAGCGGCCGAAACGGGGTCTGCCGCGAGAGCATTGATTCTGTACACCGGATCGGTGTATCGTTTCTGGAGACAGACGTGGAGGAAATCCGATACGACTCGAAGGAGCTCGAAAGGCTCTGCCACGACGAGCGGTACGCGAAAGGAAAACTGAACGTCCAGGGGATGAAAAAGCTGCGGCGTCGGATGGAGGACCTCGAGGCCGCCCCGACGCTCGGCGAGCTTCCGCCTACCGGCCGGCCGCACGCGCTCGATCGCGACCTTGCCGACCATTACGCCATCGGCCTCGATGGCGGGCGGCGGCTGGTTTTCACGGCGATCGAACCGGCTCCGCGAGACGAGCGGGGGCGGATCGACTGGCCTCGGGTCTCCCGAATCATCATCACGCATATCGAGGACTATCACGATGGCTGAAACACAGACCGAGAAGCGCTGGCCACGCCGGCTATCCCCACCCGCAGACACGATCCTCGACAATCTGGAAGAGCTCGGCTGGACTCAGGCCGACCTCGCCGAGCGGATGGGGCGGACGAAAAAGCACGTCCAAGACCTCGTCAAAAACAAGACTCGCATCACGAGCGAGACCGCCGTCGCCCTTTCGCTGACGCTCGGCGGATC
>JBIIQL010000580.1:0-2790 GCA_044342095.1 Pirellulales bacterium | reverse complement strand
CGCGCCACGCTCGAGCAACTCGACGACGCCCGCTCGATCCGGCCGCAGGCGTGATCGAGGCGTGTCCGGGCGGGGCGAGCGGGAATCAGCCGGGGGAAGCCGGTGACGCTCCCTCGAATGGCTCACCGAGGAGCCGTCTGGCAAGCACCATGAGAAGCTGCGGATCGACACCGGCAGCGGCGAGGGGCGCCAGCTCCGCTCCCGCGAGGGCGAGGTGCGCTTCGATCCGGGCGGCGGCAGCGTTGCGCCCCGCGGCGGCCACGAGCGTGGGGCGGCCACTCGCCTCGTCGTCGCTCCAGGTTGCCGCCCGCTCGTCCTCGGCATCGTCGTCGAGGTCGTCGCGGATCTGATAGGCGATCCCGACGGCCTCGCCGAAGGCCTCGAGCGCCAAAGCGAGCCCCGACGGCGCCGCCTCGCGGCACGGGAGCCAGGCCGGCACCTCGGCGGCGAGGGCAAAGAGGCGGCCACACTTGAGCCGCGCCACCTCCTCGGGATCGACCTCCGCCCGGCCGAGGCTTCCCGCGAGATCGAGGAACTGCCCGAGATGGAGCGCGTCTTCGGTCTGTTGCTGGAGCGTCGCCAAGCGGGCGGCGGCGCCGACAGGATCGACGGCGTGCGGTGCCGAACCGGCTTTGGCGGCAGCCCGGGCCAAGAGCGAGCGGGAGATCCCCAGGAGCCACAGCGCCGCCTGGATGGCGAGAGCCTCGTTGAAGCGGCGGTGCAGCGCCGGTCGCCCGCGGCGCTTCTCGGCGTCGTCCATGCAGGGGAGATCGTCGACCGAGAGCGTGGCGCAGTGGAGCGCCTCGACGGCACACGCCGCGAGGAGACAGGCCTCGGGGTCGGCCCCGACGACGCTCCCCGTCTCGAGGACAATCACCGCCCGCCACCGGCTCGCCGGCGCCGTCGTCGATCCGTAGCGGATGGCATCCCGCAGCGGCGCGGGGATTGCAGCCGCATCGATCTCGGCGTCGAGTTGCTCGCGAACCAGCCGCCGCCAGGCGTCGATCCGGGTGCCGAGGGCGTCGGAGGATGGCGGGACGGGCATGGGCAATCCTGTGCGTACCTTCGCCCTCTGGCTCCCCAGCACAGGCGGATCGTCAAAGCGTTTGTCGAGGGTTAGTCTACCTCCATCCGCCGCGCAGAAAGCCGCCACGTCGTCTCGCCCCCCTCGGGAAGGGCCGGCTCCGGGGTGGCTCCACCAGCATCGCCCCGGTGCGGTGGTCAGAGGTCACCGCGATGCCATCCGCGCCGAACGAAGCCGAGCTTTCCCCTTCCATCCGCGCTGGCATGGACTTCCTCGTGCGGAGCCAACTCCCCTCGGGGCAGTTTCCCGTCGAGCGGACGCGGCGCAACCGCCCCGGCTGGCCGGCGGAAGAGGATTCTTCGCCGTTCGCCACGGCGTATGTCCTCCACGCCTTGGCGGCGATCCCCCACCCCGCCGTGGCGGCGATGACGGCGCGAGGCGTCGAATACTTCCTCCGCGAGATGGACGGCCACGGTCTGTGGCGCTATTGGAACAAGGGCTCGGTGCAGAGCGGACGGAAGGCCCATCCCTTCATCCCCGCCGATCTCGACGACATGGCCTGCATCTCGGCGATGCTCCAGCAAAACGGCATCCCCTTCCCCGACAATCGCCCCCTCATGCTCCACAACCGCGATCGCCACGGGCGCTTCTACACCTACCAGATCCTCCGCGCCGTCCCCACGCTCGATCCGGTCTACTGGTGGGCGATGCTCCGCGACCTCACCTGGCAGCGCTGGATCGTTTTTTGGCGGTGTCAGTACACGACCTACGACGACGTCAGCGGCGTCGTCAACGCCAACGTGATCTGGTATCTGGGGAATCGCCCCGAGACGCAAGGGGCCATCGACTGGCTGATCCGGGTCGTCGAGGCCGGCGCGGAATCGGACTGCGACACCTTCTACCACGATCCCTTTCCGCTCTGGCACGCGATCTCGCGTGGCTACGCCGCCGGCGTGATGCGTTTCGCCACGATCCGCGACACGATCCGCGCCCGGATCGAGGCCTATCTCCTCCCCAACGGCTCGATCGCAGCGCCCGACATGCACACGGCCCTGGCGATGTCGACGCTCATGAACTTCGGCCTCGAATCCCCCTTCCTCCCCGCCGGCAGAGCGTGGCTCGAGGGGAAGCAGGCTGCCGATGGTGGATGGGATGCCTTTGCGATGTACTTCGGAGCGCGCCTGAAGCAAAACAGCTGGGCCTCCCGCGCCCTGACGACGGCCTTGTGCCTCGAGGCGATCCAGCGCCAGGGCGAGGCGGCGCGACGAGCGACGGAGGCTGGCTTGTGCGCCTGAAAAAGCTCCTTCGCGCCCACCGCTGGTGGGACACGCAACTCCCGGTGATGATGGCACCGGTGTATCACGTCCTGGCGGAGGCCGAGCCGGCTCCGGCCGTGACGACGACGCTCGGCACCCTCCTCCTGTTCCTCGTCGCCTCGGTAGGGATCGCCGGCTTCGGCCATCTCTTCAACGATCTGTTCGACATCGAGCAGGACGTAGAGAGCGGCGCGGCGAATCTCGTCGCCGGCCGCCGGCCGCTGCGCTTGGCGGCCACGTTCGCCGTCGTGCTCCTCTTGGCATGGGTGCCGTGGCTTTGGCTGCCGACGACCCCGGCGGTCTGGGCCCTCCTCGGCCTCGAGTTCGCCCTCTTCATCCTCTACAGCATGCCGGGAGTGCGGCTCAAGGAGCGTGACATCCTCGGGCCGATCGCCGATGCCCTCTACTCCTGGACGATCTCGACGGCCGTGGCGCTCCTCGTCTTCGCCC
>JBIIQL010000077.1:0-9840 GCA_044342095.1 Pirellulales bacterium | reverse complement strand
CTCGGCCACCCCGATCTCCGCCGCCTGATGATGCCGGAACAGTTCACCGCCCATCCGCTGCGGAAGGATTATCCGCTCCAGGGGCGCGGCGAACGCCACAACTTCCCCGTTCTCACCCGCGAGGATGGCTGAAACGTCTTCCGCTCCCCCGGCTCGTCACGCTCCCCGAAACGCCTCCACCCGTTCCTCAAAGCCCCCAGGCCACCATGTCGATCGCCCCCGATCACGACACCCGCGTCCGTCCGGCGGCCACCCGCGAGGAGGACTACCTCTGGACGCTCAACTTCGGCCCGCAGCATCCCGCGACGCACACGACCCTGAGGCTCGTCCTCAAGCTCGAGGGAGAGCGTGTCGTCGACGCGATGCCGGAGATGGGCTATCTCCATTCGGGGTTCGAGAAGATCGGTGAACACCTCACGTTCAATCAGTACGTGACGGTCACCGACCGGATGAACTACATCTCCCCGATGGCCAACAACGTCGCCTGGCACCATGCCGTGGAGACGCTTCTGGGGATCGAGCTGACGCCGCGTTGCAAGGTGATCCGGACGATCATCGCCGAGCTCGCCCGGATCAGCGACCACCTCCTTTGCAACGGAGCGGTGGGGCTCGACACGGGGGCGTTCACGTTCTTCCTCTACGGCTTCTACCAGCGTGAGGTGATCTACGACATCTTCGAGACGCTCTGCGGGGCCCGGTTCACCAACAGTTACACCCGGGTCGGCGGAGTTTCCCAGGATTTCACGCCGCTTGTGATCGAGAAGATCCGCACCTTCCTCCGCACCTTCCCCAAGACGCTCGACGACATGGAGCGGCTGCTGACGCGCAACCGGATCTTCGTCGACCGCACGAAGGGGGTCGGCGTGCTGACGAAGGAAGAGGCGATCAACGGCGGCGCTACCGGCCCGGTGGCCCGTGCCAGCGGCGTCACCCGCGACCTGCGGAAGGACGAGCCTTACCTCGCCTACGCCGACTACGACTTCCAGATCTGCTGTGCTGCGGCCGGCGACTGCTACGCCCGCTACCTCGTCCGCATGCAGGAGATGCGCGAGAGCCTGAAGATCCTCAATCAGGCGATCGAAAACCTCCCCGCTGGCGAGGTGAACGTCGGCGTCGATCAACGCGTGGCGCGGCCGACGAAGCAGCAGGTCTATTCGACGATCGAGGGGACGATCTCCCACTTCGAACTGTCGATGAGCAACCGCTCGTTCGAGGTCCCCTACGAAGAGTCGTACGCCGCCATCGAGGCCCCCAACGGCGAACTCGGCTTCTACATCGTCGGCGACGGCGACGACACCGCCTACCGGGCCCGCTGCCGCCCCCCGTCGGTGCTCCACTTCTCGCTCTTCCCCCAACTGATCCGGGGCCACACGCTCTCCGACGTCGTCGCCGTCCTCGGCAGCCTCAACATCATCGCCGCCGAACTCGACCGCTGAACCGTTCTCGGTCCCCGCGCCAGTCAACCGTCCAACCAGCCTCTTTTCACTCCCGCCCCATGATCACCACCCAGCGGATTCTTTCGCCCGAGATGGTTGCAAGGATCGAGGCGCTTGCGCCCCGGTATCCCAACCGCCGTGCGCTGACGCTGCCGGCCCTGCACATCGTCAACGAAGTGCTGCGGTACGTGCCGTACGAAGCCGTCGTCGAGGTGGCCCAACTCCTCGGCCTCGCCCCGGCCGAGGTCCAGGACACGCTCTCCTTCTATCAGTTCTTCCCGCAGGACAAGCCCTCGGGCGAGACGCGGGCCTGGGTCTGCCGGTCGGTGTCGTGCGCGTTGCGGGGGGGCGAGGAGATCCTCGACCACATCTGCCATGCTGCCGGGATCGATCCCTACGGCACGACCGCCGACGGGGCGCTCACCGTCGAGCCGGCCGAGTGCCTCGGCGCCTGCGACTTCGCCCCCTGCATGCTCGCCGGCAAGACGCTCCACAAGAATCTCACCAAGGAATCGGCCGAGGCCTTCGTCCGTGATGCCCGGGCCGGAAAGTCGTCCTGAGTCGTTCCGGTCCTTCCCCTCCTCCCCAACGATCCCATGACCACCTTCCAACCGGTTCTTCTCGAGGCCGTCGGCGTTGCCGGGAGCCACACGCTCGCGAGCTACCGCAGCCGCGGCGGCTACGCGCCGCTCGAGCGATTGCTCAAGGAGAAGCAGCCGGCTGACGTGATCGAGTTGGTGAAGTCGTCGGGACTGCGCGGTCGTGGTGGCGCCGGATTTCCCACCGGGCTCAAGTGGACGTTTCTTCCCAAGGATCACCCCGGCCCGATCTATCTGTGCATCAACGCCGACGAGAGCGAACCGGGGACGTTCAACAACCGGATTCTCATGGAGGACGACCCGCACCAGGTGATCGAGGGGATCATCCTCTCCGCCTACGCGACGCGAGCCACCACCGCCTACCTCTACCTCCGCTACGAATACCCGCAGTCCTGGGACCGTCTCCAAGGGGCCATCGACGAAGCCTATGCCGCGGGACTCCTCGGCAAGAACATCCAGGGGAGCGGCTTCTCGCTCGATCTCTACCTCCATCGCGGTGCGGCGGCCTACATCTGCGGTGAGGAAACAGGGCTGATCGAGAGCCTCGAGGGGAAGCGGGCGTGGCCGCGGATCAAGCCGCCGTTCCCGGCGATCGAGGGGCTGTTCCGCAAGCCGACGGTCGTCAACAACATCGAGACGATGGCCTGCGTCGCCCAGATCGCCCGTCGCGGCGTCGACTGGTTTCGTTCGATCGGCGTTCCCGCCGACCCGAACAACCCGCGCGATCCGGGCAGCTACGGTCCGAAGCTCTACTGCCTCTCCGGCCACGTCGAGCGCCCCGGGTGCTACGAGGCCCCCCTCGGCATCACCGCCCGCCAACTCATCGACGGCCACGGCGGCGGCGTATGGAAGGGGCGGAAGGCGAAGGCGGTGATTCCCGGCGGGATCTCGATGGGCCTGCTGACGGAGGCCGAACTCGACACCCCCCTCGACTTCGCCGGCCCCGGCAAGGTCGGCTGCCTCGGCCTCGGCACCGCCGCCGTCGTCGTCATCGACGAGACGGTGAGCATCGTCGATTTCCTCCACAATTCCTGCCGGTTCTTCGCCCACGAATCCTGTGGCCAGTGCACGCCGTGCCGCGAGGGCACCGCCTGGTCGCTGCGGATGCTCGAGCGGATCCGCGCCGGCAAGGGCCGGCTCAAGGATCTCGACCTCCTCGCCGAGATCGGCAACACCATGGGCATGATGCCCGGGTCGACGATCTGCGGCCTCGCCGACGGAGCCGCCTGGCCGATCAAGAACGCCATCAAGAAGTTCCGCGGCGAGTTCGAGGACTACATCAAGCGGACGAATCCATCCGGCTGGATGGTCACCGACCCCGTCCCTGCCCTCCCGATCGTCGGAGCCCACTGACCGGAAAAGGTGCCAGCCACCATTTTCAGACTGCCAACCCTCCGTGCCGGATCGCCCCATGGCCATGTCCCCATGAGCAAGGGTGGCAGGCACCTTTTCCCTTTCCTGACGCCACATGCCCACAGTCATCGTCGACGGTAAAGAGATCGAGATCGGCGCCCACGAGCGGCTCAACTGCATCGAGGTTGCGCGCCGCGCCGGCGTGGAGATCCCGCACTATTGCTGGCACCCCGGCCTGTCGGTCGTGGCCAGCTGCCGGATGTGCCTCATCGAGACCGGCACCCGCGACGCGGCCACCGGCAAGATCACGATGATGCCGAAGCTCGTCCCCGGCTGTCAGACGCCGGCCAAGGACGGCACCGTGATCGTCACCGACACGGCCCTGGTCAAAGACAGCCGTGCCCGCGTCGAGGAGGCACTGCTCATCGATCATCCGATCGATTGCTCGATCTGCGACAAGGCGGGGGAGTGCCTCCTCCAGGACTACCACTTCGAGCACGGCCAGGCAGAGCGGCGCACCGACCTCAATCCGTTCCACAGCCGCCGCCGCGACGTCGGTCCGACCGTCACGCTGTTCGTCGACCGGTGCATCATGTGCACCCGCTGCGTGAGGTTCACGCGCGAGGTGTCTGGAACGAGCGAACTGATGGTCGTCAACCGCGGCTCCAAAGAGGAGATCTCGGTCTTCCCCGGTTACCCACTCGACAACAAGCTCTCCGGCAACGTCGTCGATCTCTGCCCCGTCGGCGCCCTCGGCGACAAGGACTTTCTCTACCAGCAGCGGGTCTGGTTCCTGAAGCGGGAGTCGAACGTCTGCGGCGGCTGCTCGGCGGGTTGCTCGATCGTCACCGAACACAACCAGGACACGGTCTACCGCCTCAAGCCGCGCGAGAATCCCCACGTCAACAAGTGGTGGATCTGCGACGACGGCCGCTACGGCTGGCACCACCTCCACGATCCCGCCCGGCTCCTCTCGGCCGGCAGACTCGTGTCGAGCAACGACGACCGGGAGACGGTCGAGTGGTCGGATGTGACGACGCGACTGCGTCAGGAGCTCTCCGGGGCCGGGCGGCTGGCCGTCGCGGTGTCGCCGATGCTCACGATCGAGGAAGCGTGGATGCTCTGCGCCGTCGCCCGTTCGATCGACCAGCAGGCGGCGCTGTTCGTGGGGCACGTCCCCGTCTCCGGTGAAGACGAGTCGTTCCCGGGGGGCTTCACGATCCGGGCCGAGAAGTGCCCCAACCGTCGGGGCGTCGAGGCGGTCGTCGCGCTGTTCGAATCGGAGGAGCGCGGCTGGAGCGATCTCGTCGCGGCTGTGGGAGCTGGCGAGTTCGACGCCGCCTGGATCACCGCCGGCTATCCGCATGCCTGGATCGACGACACCACGGCCGCTCCTTTCGGCCGGCTCCGTTCGCTCGTCGTTCAGGATCTCTTCGAGTCGCCGCTCTCGAAGCTCGCCACCTGGCGGCTTCCCGCTGCCGGGTTTGCCGAGCGGGCCGGCACGTGGGTCAACGCCGCCCACCGCGCTCAAGTCTTCGCCGCCGCCGTCCGGGCGCCGGCCGGAGTTTGGCCGGAAGGCCGCCTTTACTGGAACATGCTCGGTCGCCGGGGTCTCTACGACCCCGCCGCCGTCCGCCGGCAGATCGCCGAATCGTCGGCCGCCCTCGCGGCACTCGGTGGCGAGATCCCCGCCGTCGGCGTCGATCTCCGCATCGATCAGATCGCCTCGTCCTGACTCGTTCGCTGCTTCGATCGCCTTTGCTTCTCGGATCGCCTTCGCTGCTTCGATCGCCTTCGCTTCGTCCGACATCCCCGACCGCCACGAATCCCAGCCCATGAACCTTCTTCCTTCAGCGGCAACCCTTGCGGCGCTCGTGAAGATCGGCCTGCTTGTCGGCGGGCTGATGACCGCGGCGGCCTACCTCGTGCTCCTCGAACGGTGGATCGCCGCCTGGGTGCAAGATCGCCGCGGGCCCAACCGGGTCGGGATTCCGCTCACGAAGGTCCGGCTCTTCGGCCTCGGTCAGCCGCTGGCCGACGGCCTGAAAATCATCCTGAAAGAAGACTTCACGCCGAGCCATGTCGATCGCGTCCTCTACAACGCGGCGCCGCTGGTGATCCTCGCCGCGTCGCTGGCCATCTTCGCGGCGATCCCGTTCGGGGACGTGCTTCCTCCGCTCGGCATCCCCGGGCTCCCTGATCCGGTGCCGTTCCTCGTCGCCCCGGGCCTCGATGTCGGCGTGCTGTGGGTGTTCGCGCTCTCGAGCATCGCCGTCTACGGCGTTCTCCTCGGCGGCTGGGCGAGCAACAACAAGTACGGATTCCTCGGGGGCCTGCGGTCGAGTGCCCAGCTCGTCGCCTACGAGATTCCCCTCGGTCTCGGCCTGCTCGGCGTCGTCCTCGCCGCCGGCAGCCTCCGACTCGACACGATCATGAACGCCCAGGCGGAGTCGGGCGTGTGGTACGCGTTCGCCCAGCCGCTGGGCTTCATCGTCTTCATGGTGGCAAGCTTCGCCGAGGCGGCTCGACTCCCGTTTGATCTTCCCGAGGCGGAGCAGGAACTCGTCGGCGGCTACCACACGGAATACTCGGGGATCAAACTCCTCCTGTTCCTCGTTGCCGAGTTCCTCCACATGATCACCGCAGCGTTCCTGATCGTGATCCTGTTCCTCGGTGGCTGGCATCTGTGGGGCGTGACAGGATCGTCGCAGGACATCGGCTGGATCCAGGCCCTGCTGCGATTCGGCATCCTCTCCGGGAAGATCCTCGGAGTGATCGTCTTCTTCATGCTCGTCCGCTGGAGCTGGCCGCGGTTTCGTTTCGACCAGCTCATGAACCTCGCCTGGAAGGTGATGCTGCCGCTGGGCCTGGCAAACCTCGTCACGGTCGCGGCGGTCGAGGAGTTCCGGCCGCAACTCGTCGCCGCCCTCGGCCCCGGTCTCGCGGGCGCCGTGGCGATCGCCTTGCCCTGGATCGCCTGCCTCGTCGGCTGGGTCGTGGCGGGCGTCTTCACCCCCTCCGGCACCGACAACACGCCGATCCTCACGCACGATCCCCTCGACATCGAGCGAGAACTGGCCGAACACGAGCGCCTCGAACGGGCGCCGCACAACGTTTCCCCGTCCGAACTGGCAGGCAGCCGATGAAACCGACAGACCCCGCCATCACCTGGCTCGAAGAGAAGCCTCTCGGGCTCACCGAGCGCCTCTACCTCCCCCTCTTTCTCCAGGGACTCTCGACCACCGCGCGCCACATGGTGAGCCGCAAGGTGACCGTGAACTATCCCGAGGTCCGACCGACCGTCGGCAACCCGCTCATCTACCGCGGCGTCCACCGTCTCAATCGCGACGACGCCGGCCGGGTGAAGTGCGTGGCCTGCTTCCTCTGTGCCACCGCCTGCCCGGCGCACTGCATCGACATCGTCGCCACCGAGAGCCCGTGGCCCGACCGGGAGAAGTATCCGGAGAGCTTCTCGATCGACGAACTCCGCTGCATCTTCTGCGGGATGTGCGAGGAGGCCTGCCCCGTCGATGCCATCGAACTCACGAGCCTCCTCGACCTGACGGGAAAAAGCCGTGAGGAGATGATCTTCGACAAGGAGAAACTGCTCAGCGTCTACGACATGACGAAGGACGCCGAGCCGATGAAGTCGAAGACGCTCGCCGCCGGGGGGATGGCCACGTTTGGCCCCGCTCCGGGCAGCCCGTCGGCCGCCGCGGGGGGCCACCACTGATGGATCCCGTCTCCACGACCGCCGCCGCCCCGTCGGGGCTGCTCCTGGCGGGCAGCGTCGCGGCGCTCGCCGCCGCGCTTTGGCTCCTCCTTCCCAAAGCCTCCGACACGGTCGCTTCGCGGCGGCTCGGATTCCTGCTTGGCGCCGTGGCGCTCTCTGGCTTCGCCGCCACCGGACGCTCGCTCGGGTGCGTCGGTGAGGATGCGGTGTTCCTCACCGTCGCCGGCATCGCCGTCGTCTCCGGCCTGGCGACGATCGTCACCCGTTCGCCGGTCTACTCGGCGATCTGGTTCGCGATGACGCTCGCAGGGGTGTCGGGAGTGCTCCTCGTGCTCGGGGCGCAGTTCCTCGGTGTGGCGACGATCGTCGTCTATGCCGGCGCGATCCTCGTGATGTTCCTGTTCGTGCTCATGCTCGCCCAGCCGTCGGGGATGGCCCCGTACGACCGGGTGTCGAACGAACCGATGCTCGCAGCCGCCGCCGGCGCCGTGCTCCTCGGCCTGCTCACGCTGTCGATCGGCCGCCTCTCGGCCGCCGAACCTCCGGCCTGCTGCCAAATGCCCTCCCGGGCTCAGGCTGTCGCCGCCGCCGCGTCTGCTGAAAGCGGTCCCGCCTCCAAGGACGAGGGAAGCGCGACGCTGATCGCCCCGGCAAAGGCCGGAGGAGACACCGGCGACGCCAACGAGGTCGCTCACCTCGGCGCCGAGTTGTTTGGGCGGCATCTGTTCGCGGTCGAAGTCGCCGGCGTGCTCCTGCTTGTGGCGCTCGTCGGCGCGATCGCGGTCGTGTCGCGGGGTGAAGCAACCGAAACCGACCACCGGAGGGAGGGCCGATGATCCCCGCCACGATGCTCACCAACGCCCTCCTCGTGGGGGCGGTTCTCTTCTGCCTGGGACTGGTGGGGATCCTCACCCGCCGAAACCTCATCGTCATGTTCCTCTCCGCGGAGCTCATGCTTCAGGGAGTGTCGGTGACGCTCGTCGCCTGGAGCCGCTACCACGGCGACTGGGGAGGGCAGGTCCTCGTCGTCTTCGTGCTCACCGTCGCCGCCTGCGAAGCCGCCGTGGCGCTGGTGTTCGTGCTCCAAGCGTTCGCCCGCACCGGTCGCCTCGACGCATCCGCCTGGCAGGCGCTCCGTGAGGAAAGCCTCCCGCGGGTGATCGACCACGAACTCCCCGCCGACGACCGCGTGGTGCCGACGTGGCCCCACCTCAGTCCCGCCGGTGTCCTGCCCGAAGGGGACGATTCCCGATCCCTCGAGCGCGACCACGTCTGACCGTCGCTCCGGCAGCACCCTGCCGGTCCGACAGCCCCCGGCATCGACGCCCGATCCCCACACGCCCCCGAACCGACTCCCATGCAGTCCTCAGCCGCCAACCTCCTGGTGCTCGTCCCCCTGCTACCGCTGGTGGGGGCCGTCTGCACCGTCCTCCTCGGCCGCAGGCTCGGGCCCCGCGCACACCTCCCGGCCGTGGCGGGGATCGGCGCCGCCGCGGCCGTCGCGTTCCTCCTCCTTCTCGGCACCGCCAATCAGGTCGGCGGCGGACATGGCGACCCGATGCGCCCGGTCGAGCCTGTCGAGATGATCTCGACGCTCTGGCAATGGGCCACCGTCGGCGATGCCCGGTCGGGAGATCTCACCGCCCCCGGGCTCGAAGCCGTCGGCGCCCCGGTCGCCCCGGGCACGGCCGACAACGGCGGCGCCTTCTCGATCCCGATCGCGCTGCGGCTCGACCCACTCACCGCCACGCTCCTCACGATCATCACCGGCGTCGGTCTCCTCGTGGCGATCTACTCGATCGGCTACATGCACGACGATCCGGGGTATCCGCGGTTCTTCGCGTTGGTGGCGATGTTCGTGTTCTCGATGTCGATGCTCGTCGCCGCGAGCAACTTCCTCCTCGTCTATGTCTTCTGGGAGGCGGTGGGGGCCTGCAGTTATCTCCTCATCGGCTTCTGGTACACGAAGCCCGAGGCGGCGCGGGCCGCCAAAAAGGCGTTCCTCGTCAACCGCGTCGGTGACTTCGGCCTGGCGATCGCCACCTTCCTCCTCTGGATGACCTACGGCACGCTCGACTTCCACGACACCCATCTGGCCGACGGCACGATCGTCGAGGGAATCCTCGGCCAGATCCGCCTCGCCGACGAAGCCGGGTATGTCGGCGGTGCGGTCGGCACCGCGATCTGCCTTCTGATGCTCCTCGCCGCCTGCGGCAAGAGCGCCCAAATGCCGCTCCATGTCTGGTTGCCCGACGCGATGGAGGGGCCCACCCCCGCCAGCGCCCTGATCCACGCCGCGACGATGGTGACGGCCGGCATCTACCTGATCACTCGCTCGGCACCGCTGTTTGTCGGTTGCCCTGGGGCTCTCACGATGGTGTCGATCGTCGGGGCGACGACGGCGCTGGTCGCCGCGCTCATCGCCACGGTGCAAAACGACCTCAAGCGGGTGCTCGCTTATTCCACGATCAGCCAACTCGGTTACATGTTCGTCGCCCTCGGCACCGGCACCATGCTCGGGTTCACCGCGGCGATCTTCCACCTTCTCACGCACGCCTTCTTCAAGGCCCTCCTCTTCCTCGGTGCCGGATCGGTGATGCACGCCATGGGAGGCGTGATCGACATGCGTCGCTTCGGGGGACTGCGGCAGGTGATGCCGATCACCACCGCGACGTTCCTCGTCGGGGCCTGTGCCCTCGCTGGCGTCGCCCCGTTCGCC
>JBIIQL010000139.1:0-7784 GCA_044342095.1 Pirellulales bacterium | reverse complement strand
GTGCCTCGGCCCTCCGCCTTGCGGGGAAAACCGCAAGTCTTTGAAAAGAAACCACTTCCATCGACACACCGCCGCGGGGACCAGCCCCCGCCCAAAGGGATTTCGATCTCTTTGGATCGCGGTTTATCTTTATGTCTATGACGCCTTACCGCCCCACCGTTGTCATCGGAATCCTCGGCCTCCGGCTCGACGCCGGGCAGACGGAGGAGCGTTGGACGCGGTGGCGGCCGACGGTCAGTCTTTGCCAGCATGAGGATCTCGTCGTCGACCGGCTCGAACTCCTCCATCTGCCGTCGGAGCGTGAACTCGCCGCCGTCGTGGTCGGGGACATCGGCACGGTCTCTCCGGAGACGGTCGTGACGTGCCATGAGATCGACGTCGCCGACCCCTGGGACTTCGAGGAAGTGTTCGCGTCGCTCCATGGCGTCGCCCGTTCGCTCGCGTTCCGGACCGACGACGAGGACTACCTCGTCCACATCACCACCGGGACCCACGTCCAGCAGATCTGCCTGTTTCTCCTCGCCGAGTCACGGCATCTCCCGGGGCGCCTCCTCCAATGCTCTCCTCCGCGCCGGGGACGCGCGCACGCTGGACTGTGGCGGACGATCGATCTCGACCTCTCCCGCTACGATTCGATCGCCGCCCGCTTCGCGCTCGAACAGCGCGAAGATCTGTCTTTTTTGAAGTCGGGGATCGACACCCGCAGCCCGGCCTTCAACGCCCTCATCGGACGGATCGAACGGGTCGCCGTGGCCAGCCCCCTGCCGATCCTCCTCACCGGCCCAACCGGAGCCGGAAAGTCACACCTGGCGCGGCGGATCTACGAGCTCAAGCGGCGCCGCGAGCAGGTGCGAGGGGAGTTCGTCGAGGTGAACTGCGCCACCCTCCGGGGCGATCAGGCCATGTCCGCGCTCTTCGGCCATGTCCGGGGGGCCTTCACCGGCGCCGCGGCTGCCCGGGCCGGCCTCCTCCGCGCGGCCGATCGCGGCATCCTGTTCCTCGACGAAATCGGCGAGCTCGGCCTCGACGAACAGGCGATGCTCCTCCGGGCGATCGAGGAGCGGCGATTTCTCCCGGTCGGCTCGGATGCCGAGGTGGCCAGCGACTTCCAACTCCTGGCCGGCACGAACGCCGATCTTCCCGCAGCCGTGAGCGCCGGTCGGTTCCGTGCCGATCTTCTCGCCCGCATCGATCTGTGGACCTTCCGGCTTCCGGGGCTCGCCGCCCGCCGCGAGGACATCGCGCCGAATCTCGATTACGAGCTCGAGCGCTTCGCCGCACGGAGCGGTCGGCGCGCGACGATCAACCGTGAGGCCCGAGAACGCTTCCTCACATTTGCCGAGGGGCCCGATGCCCCCTGGCATGGCAACTTCCGCGACCTCTCCGCCGCCGTCGAGCGGATGGCGACCCTCGCCCCCTCCGGCCGGATCGGCCCGGCCGACGTCGACGAGGAGATCGGCCGGCTGCGGGCCGCCTGGGGAGGAGATGGGACCGGCCGGAGAGCCGACGACCACCTGGCAGGTCTGCTGCCGCGGGAGCGGCTTGCCACCCTCGACCTTTTCGATCGACTCCAACTGGGCGCGATCGTCGACGTCTGCCGGCGATCGCGGTCGCTCTCCGCCGCCGGCCGCGAACTGTTCGCCGTGTCACGGCAGGCGAAGGCGAGCCCCAACGACGCCGACCGCCTCCGTAAATATCTCGCCCGCTTCGGCCTCAGCTGGCACGACGTCACCAGCCCCTGACGTCCACGCGACACCGCGTGCGCGAAGCCGCGGGTGGCGGCGTCTACCCGGCCGCGCCCAGCATCGTACCGCTGCACCACACGCGCACGCCTCTGGTCTGGGCGAAGAGCGCCGTCTCGCGTGAGATCGCCTCACAGGCCACGACCGGGATCACCACCATTCCGGCCTTCCGCAGGATCGCCGCCCGCCGCTCGGCCCTGACAACGTCGTCGGTGTCGCCGGTCGAGGAGACCTCCACAACGACATGGCTCGGCACCCCATCGACAAGCCCCGAGGCGATTGCATCCACCCGGAGCACCTCGTCACATTCCTCGCTGTCGAGCACTGACTCGATGGCGTCGAGAACTTCGTCATTGCGGAGGAGCTTGCCGTAGAAGCGTCTATTCACGACGTCAAGAAAGTCGCCCCCCGACATCGAACATCTCAGCGCTCGCCGACGACAAACAGATACTCCCCCGACTCAAGCGTGAGCACGACGCCGTCGTCGGTCGTCTCCATCACGCGGACCCCCGGCACAGACACGATCGCCCGCCCACCCTCGCTGACGTCTTCGGGGCGCTTCGCGGGCACGACGAGCCGGGCGGTGGTATTGGGAGGGATCGCGACGCTCACTTCGAGCCTGTCTCCCACTCGGCGGGCGTGGGTCCGCACCGTCCCCCGCGGCGAGCGCCAGTCAGCCTTCACCCAGTCGATCGCCGGAAGATCAGGATTGCTGTCACGCGACGGGAGGCGCGGATGAAGACGAACCGTCGCTCCTCCCGGCTCGCCGACATCGATCCCGGCGAGCGTCCTGAAGCCCCACTCCATCACCGCGCCGAAGGCGTAGTGGCTGAAGCTGTTCATGGCGGCATTGTTGCTGCCGGTGGCGCCGTTGAAGCCGTGTTCCTTCGTGTAGCTGTCCCACCGCTCCCAGACGGTATTGGCCCCCTGCTCTACTTCATAGCCCCAGCTGGGGAACTTCCGGCTCTGGAAGAGGCGGCAGGCAAGGTCGTGGTGCCCATGCGCCGAGAGCACCGGGAGGATCGCCTTCGTGCCGAGGAAGCCCGTCGCCATCCGGGTGTCGTTGGCGGCGATGCGGCCGACGAGTTGCCCGGTGACGACCGGGATCCGGTCTTCCGGCACCACGCCGGCCTCGAGCGCGAGCACGCACGCCGATTGCGTCGCCACCGAAACGAGCCCCGAGGGGAGGAGATACTGCTTCCGGAAGGACGCGGCGAGATCGGCAAAGCGTTTCCGATAGCCGACCTCGGCATCACGCCGCCCGAGGGCCTCCGCCATCTCGGCCATCATCCGGGCCGATTGGGCGTGATAGCACAGATCGACATACGCGATTGGCGTCTCCTCCTTGACGTTGAGCCAGTCGCCCCAGGTGTTGCCGAGATTGACCCCCTCGAGCCGCGGATCGGCAGCCAGCCGCCAGGCCATGAAGCGCTCCATCGAGGCCCAATGCCGCTCGACGAGCCGCGTGTCGCCATACACCCGCCACATCGTCCAGGGGCAAATCACGCCGGCGTCGGTCCAGGCCGTGCCATGGACGGCGCCGGGCGTGCCATGGGCCATCGGATAGGGGCAGTAGTCGGGATAGGCCCCGGCCGCCTTGCCATGGCGGATCTGCGCCTCCTCGACATCATCGAGCCATTTCGTGAAGAAGGCGGCCACGTCGGCATTGAAGGTCGCGGTGCGGGCGTAGATCTGCGCGTCTCCCATCCAGCCGAAGCGCTCGTCACGCTGCGGGCAGTCCGTCGGCACCTCGATGAAGTTCGCCCGCTGCGTCCAGGTCGTGTTCTCCCAAAACTTCGTCATCACCGGATCGCTGCAGGCGAAGCTCCCGGCCGGGGGTGTGTCGTTGGAGAGGACGAGGCCGACGAGCAAGGACGGAGGCGGCGTCATCCCCTCCGGCAGACCGGTCACCTCGACGTACTGAAAGCCGTGGTACGTGAACCGAGGCTGCCAGGTCTCGCGGCTACCGCCACGGCAGACGTAGGTGTCGACGGCACGGGCCCGGCGAAGGTTCTCCGTCATGATCGTGCCGTCGGGATGAAGCATCTCGCCGTGCCGCAGCCGGATCGTCGTTCCCGCAGGAGCCTCGACGGAGAGCCGGACGACCCCGGCAAAGTTTTGCCCGAAGTCGAACACGAACACGCCCGGCTTCACCTCACGGACACTCCGGGCGGGAAGCTCACCGATGACGCGGATCGGCGGCGCGGTGGAGGCCACGATCCGCACCGGCTTCGCGAAGCCGACCGCCTGTTCCCGCTCCACCCCCGATTCGAAGAACGGGACGGTCTCGGTCGGCAGGGCTGGGGCAGCGATCGCCCGATGCCACTGGTCGGGATCCGGCTCGAAACCGGGCGTGTCCCACCCGGACTGGAAGCGACGGGCGTCGTGATGCTCCCCCATGAGGAAGTCGGCCTCACGCGTCGGACCGGCCGACGACACATCCCAGGTGGTGTCGGTGACGAACGACTCCCGCGTGCCATCGGCATACTCGACGTCGAGCTGACCCATGAGCGCCGGCGTCGTGCCGTAGAAGTTGCGGCCGGTGCGGTGGGGGCCGTAGCCGACGAGCAACCCGTAGCCGAGGTAGCCGGCATACCAGCCGTCGGCCACCTCGGCGGCGAGGCAGGCGGAGGCGTCACTGGCGAGAAGGTGCGTGACGTCGTGGCTGCGGGCATGGACGCGTTGGGCGTAGTCGGCCCAGCCGGGGGCAAACCAGGCATCGCTCACCGGCTGGCCGTTGATCCGCCAATCGACGAGCCCCAGGGCGGTGCCGTGGAGCACGCCGCGCTTCACCGGCTTGGGAAAACGGACCACCTTCCGGTAGCGGCGGGCCGGCGGCAGATGGAGTGTGGCAGGATCGGCATGGATCGGGGTGTGGTCCGGGGTCGAGATCCACTCCCCCTTCCAGTCGTTCGCCTCGAGTTGGCCCATGAGAAAAGTCGCCGGCGGAGCAAACCGCGAGGGCACTCCCGCCTCGTCCCACACCCGCACCGTCCAGTGGACATGCTCACCCGACGCGAGCGGCTTTCCGCTCCACACGATCGAGAGCGTCTCACCCGATTCGACAACGCCAGAATCCCATCGATCGGTCTTCCCTGGCTCGAGCAGCGCGGGGGCCGAGGCGGCGAGAATCTGATACTTCGTCTGCCGCAGGCCACGGCGGCTGTGGGCATCGCCCTCATAACGCCAAGAAAACCGCGGTGCGCGGGCATCGATCCCCGAAGGTTGGGTGAGCCATTCGCACAGCAATCCCTGCGGGAGGAGCCCGTCGCCGGGGGGCGTGAGACCGCCATACCGCTTCCCTGACGACTGGGGGGTCGCCGCAGCCGCGACCGACTCGATCGCCGCCCCTGGCGGTCCATCGATCTCGATTCCCTCGGGCGCCCGGATCGTGGTCACGACGCTCCCATCGGGGCGCTTCTCGTGACGGACAAAGAGCGGGCCACGCGGCGTCGGGTAGGTTCCCTCGGCCCACTGCAGCTTGCCCAGCCGGGGCTCGACGCGGAGCTTCCTCATCCCCGGCGCGGCGACCGTGACGCCGAGGACGCGGCGCGAGAGGAATGACGTCGGCCCGCTGGCCCAGCCGTGGCAGAGGCTGTGACGGAAGCCCTCGTAGCAGTAGGCCCCGCAGTCGCCGTGGATGTCCTTTTTGCCCGGGGGCACGAGCTCGTCGATTCGGCCGGCGTTCTCGGTCCAGGCCAGATCGAAATCCTCCCACAGCGTCGTGGCGCCGAGGTCGAGCATTCCCCCCCAGTAGACGCGGATCAGATCGAGGGCCGCATCGATCTCCCCTGCCTCGGCAAGCGCCTCGAGGACATACACCCCATAGAAGGTCGACACCCCAGCCGGCCCACCAGGCAGAAGCGTCTCCTCGGCCGTCTCCTTCGCGTCGCGCATTCCAGCGAGGGCCAAGAGCGCCGCCCCCGACTTCGAGCCATTCACGTCGGGCACCACCTGACGCCCTCGATCGGCCGCCGCCCGGCACATTCCCGCCACCCGCTCGTCCCCGAGCACGTCCATGAGCCTTACGCCGGCGTCGAGCGTCATCACGAGGAGTCCCTGGAGGCCCGCTGTCACGCCCTCCTGGTTCGGCGAGCTCGGCCAGTCGAGAAACCGCAACCCGTCGATCCGCTCCCGGCCATCCTCCCCGACGAGCGCCGCAAGCCGCTCGAGGAGCTTCGTGAGGTAGGGCCGCTGGGCCTCGAGATACGCCCGATCACCCCGGTGCATCCACAGCTCCTCGTGGATCAACACCCACCACATCGAATAGCTCGAGATCCCGTTCATCCACTCGGTGACCGGCGTGGCGTCGCGGGTCAGATCGAGCGACTTCGGCACGACGTCGTCATGGCCGAAGACGGCCTCGATCGAACGGAACTCCGGATGCATGTCGCCGATCCACACGAGGCGATCGCGCTTGATGCCGTCCCAGAGGTAGTCCTGCATGCAGAGGTGGACCGTGTCGGCCCCCACCTGCCACACCCGGTCGAGGCGCGGATCACTCGAGCGGAAGGAGCCGACGCGGGGGAGATCCCGGACGCCGAGCTTCGCGCGCACCTGCGAGAGCATGACGGTCTTGCCCGGATCGATCGCGTCGATCCGCACGAACCGAAACCCGCTCGGGCCGATCGACTGCGTTCCCAGCCAAGGGAGCGTGACGACGGAATCGCGGATCGCATGGTCGTTCTGCGCGTTCCGGTCGCCGAGGTCGGCCATCGCCTCGCTCGCCGACTCGCCGAAGCGGACACGGACACGGACGGGATCCTTCGTGGGAAGAAGCGGCGTGTAGAGTTCGACGTGGCCCTGAAGCTCACGACCGAAGTCGAGGAGGACGCCGGCGGACGCCTCGTCGCTCGCCGTCAGCGTGCACGGAGGAACGGGAGAGGCCAACAGCGGCTGCGGCGCCTGCGGCGTGAGGAGCGATGACGCGTTCCCCACCCCCTTCTCACTCTGCCAGACGATCCTCGTCGGCACGATGTCGAACTGCACGATCGGGCTGCGGCCCCCCGCTCCCGGGGCGGCCGGCTCCCCGGCGGCAGCGAGCCGACAGAGCATCCCCATCACGACACCGATCACCACCGCGCCCCAAGCCACGTCGCGCCTGCGCATGCAAGCTCCTTCTCAAGTGAGTCCGAGCCCCGCCGGGCTCTCCGATCGCCCCGGCCATTCGTCCGTCCGCAGGCCGACGAGCCGGCCGTCAGTCCACCTTCATCCACAGCGGCGCCGCCACGAACCAGAGGATCGCGGCGACCAGCATGATTCCTTTCACCACGTCGAGCGACACTCCGCCGAAGAGGAACGCCACCGGCGGGAGGATCGTGCCGGCGAGTGCCGCGAGCCCGACCAACTTGGCCGGCGTGTGGTACGGCGATTTTTCAGAGGTTGTCATCACTTCTAACTCCCGTGATCAGGCGGCCGCCGCGGCCCGACCGCCGGCGAATTTCGAAAGGAGGATGTAGAGGATGCCGCAGGCAATCGTGCAGGGAAGCGGGAGATACCACGGCGGCACCTCGAAGCCCCACGGATTCACCGGCGCCACCGCAGTCATCGAAAGGCCGACGAGCACCGGCACCAGCCAGGCGACGACGACGGCCATGTTGAACGACGCGCCGCTCTTCGCGGCCGGATCGCGGTCGATCCCGACGCGGTCGGCGAGGAAGTGATCGACGACGATCAGCCCGCCGACCGGCGCGAGGATCGTGCCATAGACGCCGACGAAGTCGAGAAGCCGCATCGCGAATGCCGGGAAGATCCCCGCCGCGATGCAGACGGCGCCAGCCAGGAGCGTGGCTCCGGTGCGGGAGAGCCCTGGGAGCACGCCCTGGAAGGCGAGGCCCGCCCGGTAGATCGTCGGATTGGCCGTCGTCCAGCCGGCGATGATGACGCAGACGAGTCCGGCCCAACCGACGGCGTCGTTGACCATCGTGCCGGGATCCTTCCCCTCCTCCGGGTTCACGCCGCGCTCCCGCACCCAGTAGATGAGGAGAAGCGCCGCACAGATCCAGGCGACATAGTGGCCGAGGAACATCCCCGCGGCGCTCG
>JBIIQL010000579.1:0-2802 GCA_044342095.1 Pirellulales bacterium | reverse complement strand
TGGGCGATCGTCGAGTTTCTCCTCTCCGTCAACGTCCTGTGGCCGCTGTTGAACCTCATGCCGGTGCCGCCGCTCGATGGTGGGCAGATGGTCCGGGAGGGGATGGAGGTGATGGGCGTGGCCGATGCCGCCCGGATCGCCGCCGGGATCGGGCTCGTCGTCGGTGGGGCGCTTGCCTATCTTGCCTTCAACCGCGGCGAGCAGTATCTCGGGATCATGTTCGCGATGCTCGCGGTGGCCTGCTATCAGAGCGTGCAGCAGTCGCCCCCGTGGAGGCGATGGAACTGATGCCGGGAAGGTCTGCCGAGGCCGCCGGCGATCGTCTCACCGCGGTCGTGCTCGGTGCCAGCAACGTCTCCCGGGGCCTGGCCCGGCTCAGCGCCGCGATCCGGGGAAGAGAGGCCGGGCCGGTCGGCCTCTTCGTGGCCGCGGGCCATGGCCGCTCCTACGGCGCCAACAGCCGGGTGTGGCTGCGGCGCCTGCCGTCGATCCTGGCCTGCGGCCTGTGGCGGGCCCTCGATCGTGAGGCGGGCGATGGCGGGCGGCGTGTGGCGCTGGTCACCGACATCGGCAACGATCTCCTCTACGGCTTTCCTCCGGGGCAGGTCGCGGCCTGGGTCCGTGAGGCCGTCGATCGGCTCGTCGATCGGGGCGCGACGGTGGCGATCGCGCGGCTTCCGCTCGAGGCGGTGCGCCGTGTCGGGCCGGTGCGCTATCGGGCCCTCAAAACGCTCTTCGTGCCTGGTTGTCCGCTGTCGATGGAGGGGATTCATTCGGCGGCTGCCGACCTCGACGGCCGGATCGCCGAACTGGCGGCCTTGGCTGGACTCGCCACGATTCATCAGCCGGGCGAGTGGTACGGCTTCGACACCCTCCATCCCCGACGCCGCCGCCTCGACACCCTCTGGCACCACGCCTGCGATGCCTGGGGGCTGCCACCGGCTCCGCGGCCGACACGGGCCGGCTTCCGCGAGTGGTCGCGACTGGGGAGGCGGGCGGCCGAGGTGCGGCAGCTCGGCCGGCAGATGCGCTACACCCCTCAGCCGATCCGCCGTTACGCTGACGGCGGCTGGGTGGCGCTCTACTGATCATGGGCGGGCGAAGACTTTCACCGGCTGCGGGAGCGAGACGATGAACGTGGTCACTCGGGTGGTGGTCGTGATGGGAGTCAGTGGGATCGGCAAGACCGTCGTCGGGGAGGCGCTCGCCGACCGGCTCGGGTGGGCGTTCGAGGATGCCGATCGCTTCCACCCCGCGGCCAACGTCGAGCGGATGTCGCGCGGGATCGCGCTGACCGACACGGAACGCTGGCCCTGGCTCGACGCTCTCGCCGAGTTGATCTCGGCGACCCTCGCCGGCGACGGAGGGCTCGTCCTCGCCTGCTCGGCCCTCGCCCGACGTTACCGGGATCGGATGGGGGTGGGGAGGGACGGCGTGAGGCTCGTGTCGCTCGACGGCCCTCCCGAGCTCATCCGCGCCCGCATCGAAGCCCGCCGCGACCACTTCATGCCGGCCTCACTCCTCGACAGTCAACTGGCCGCCCTCGAGCGCCCCACCCCTGACGAACGGCCGATCGTGATGGGGATCGACGCCACGCCGGACGAGATCGCCGCGGGAATCGTCACGGTGCTCGAACGCACCGACGCCTGACCGATGGCGCACGGCATGGCATGGCTCACGCCATCCGGTCACAGCACCGGCAGCGAGGGGAGTGGCGGGCGAGCGGCGTGGGCGGCGGCGAGATTGCCGACGAGGCGCTGGCAGATCGACTCGAGGTAGGGCTTGGCCGCCGGATCATCGTAATTGGCCGCGGTCGTGCCGGCGTCGCCATGTTCGCGGATCGGAATCTGGATCGGCACTTCGCCAAGGAAGGGAATGTCGAGCTCCTGGGCCGTGCGCCGGGCGCCGCCGGTGCCGAAGATGTCGTAACGCTTCAGCGTGTCGGGGCAGACGAAGAAGCTCATGTTCTCCACCATCCCCAGCACGGGGATGTTGACCTTGCGGAACATGGCGATCGCCTTCGTGGCATCGAGGAGGGCGACGTCCTGCGGCGTGCAGACGACGACCGCCCCGGTGAGCGGTAGCACCTGCGAGAGCGTCAGCGCGATGTCACCCGTGCCCGGCGGCATGTCGATGATGAGGTAATCGAGCGGGCCCCAGGCCGTGTCGCGAAGCATCTGCGTGATCGCCCCGTGGAGCATCGGACCGCGCCACACGACCGCCTCGCCGGGTGGCACGAGATAGCCCATCGACATCGTCGGCATGGCGACCGGGGCGCCGGGGAGATCGAGCCGCGGAGGAATGATCGTCCCCTCCTCGATCTGAGGGCGGCCGGAGAGACCGAGGAGATGGGGCACGCTCGGGCCGTAGACATCGGCGTCGAGGAGGCCGACGCGGCTCCCGGCGCGGGCCAGACCGATGGCGATGCTCGCGGCGATCGTGCTCTTCCCCACACCCCCCTTGCCCGAGCCGACGGCGATCACGCTCTTCGCCTCGAGGCCGATCTGGCCGAGTTTCATCGGCGCCCGCTCGTGGGGCGCGATCGTCACGCTGACGTCCGGCACCGTCGGGAACTTGGCCCGCAGCATTTCCTCGATCCGCGCCCGTGTGGCGGCGTGGAGGATCGCGGAATGGCTCGTCAGCCCGACGGCGACGGCGATCCTGCCGGCTGAGACCTCCATCGACACGACCTGCCCGGCATCAGTCAGCGGCCTTCCCGTCTCCGGATCAGCGATGGTGGCGAGGACGGAGGTGACAGCGGAGCGATCGGGAGACGTCATGGTTGGATCGAAGCCTGGGGGG
>JBIIQL010000076.1:0-9869 GCA_044342095.1 Pirellulales bacterium | reverse complement strand
CGAGCCGGCGACGAGCGACTGGCCCTGGAGCTGGTTTGTGGCCGTGGCGATCCCGCCGAGCCAGATCGCTTGGTAGCCGGCCCGGGCGCGGAGCCACTCGCGGACCTGCCAGGTGCCGGTGAGGCCTGTCTCGCCGACGAAGGCCACCCTGGCGGTGTCGGTGGCGATGCTCGACAATCCGCCGGCAGCGGTCAGCGCCGAGTCCTGCTTGGAGACGTTGCCGTAGATCCCGGCCTTCGCCACCCCTTCGAGGGCGAGCGCCGCGGTGGGGCGCCAGAGCACTCCTTCGAGGCCCCATTGATGGCCATAGAGGCTGTTGATCGCCCGTGTCTCGAACGTCTCCGGCCCTGTCTGCAGCGAGAACGACTCCTGCCACTCCACCCAGCGGAAGCCGGAGGTCGACACCCAACGCTCCGACGTGCGCTCCCTGCCGATCACCTCGAGGCTCTTGATCCTCGACGACAGCCCCGCCGTCGCGCCGTTGATGCTCGTGCTCCCCGCGCCGTCGAGGCCGGCGACGGTCGTGTAGCCCCCCGCCGACGTCGGCAGGGCCCGCGTCGCCTGGAACGACGCGACATCGAAGTAGCCGACCTCCGAGCCCTCGCCGTCAGTTCCCTCGGAGAGGAGCGTGAATCGCGGCCCGGCGGCGCCGGCTGCGTGGAGATCGCGGGCGTCGAGGGCCCGTCCCCCGGCGGCGAAGTCGACCAGTGGCGTTGACTGAGGAGCATCCCGCCACAGCAGCAGCGCCTCGACGCGGACGGCGCTCCAGGCGGTGAACGCTCCCTCCTTTTCCGGCTCGACGACCTCGAGCGCGTCGCCCGGCTCCCATGGGGCGACCGCCGCCTCCCCTTCGGCAAGCTCACTCGAGAGCGTCTCCTGCCCGACCGCCGGCAGCGGTTCGACAGCTTCTCCCTGGGCAAGCGTGACCTCAGAGGCCAGTACCGCCACCGGCGGGCCGGGAAGCTGCGTTCCAACGGGCGCCACGGAGAGGACGATGAGCAGGATCACGGAGAAGCGACGGGAAGCGACCATCGGGAAGGACTCCTCGATAGGGGGGGCAGAGTACTATCGGCGCCTGCGGCATGCCGCTTGAGTGCTCCCGCCAGCGGGCGAGATGCCGGCGGGGCCGTGGGGGACGGGGCAAGCGTCGGGGCGTCCGAGAGCGGGACGAAGGCTTCCTCGCTTGCCGAGCGTCGCGCCGTCGCCCGGCTTCCGAGTCAGCCGGGGCCGCCTTGCTTGCCTGGGCACGCGCGTCTGATCTCCCGCCGATAGAATGCCGCCGTGCCGGGCTCGAGAGCGGGTGACCGGGCTTGGGGTCCACTGAAAATCCCGCCCGCTTCCGCGGCCATCCCGCGACGGGCTCTCAACGACATCTCCTCCTTGGAAGAGGCCTTTGCATGTTGCCGTGGCGATATCTTCTGGGCTTCGTGGTGCTGGCGGCGGGCCTCGTCGCGCCCGCGGCGGCCCAGCCTGCCGACCGCCCCGCGGGCTATCTGATTGTCGTCTCTCGGGCCACGCTTGCCGACCCGGCGTGGGAGAAGGTCGTCGCGGTGCTCCTCGAGAAGCATCGTGACCGGCGCGCCATCGCCGTCACCTGGGACGCCTCGCCCGACGAAGCGGTCGCAAAGCTCGCGGAGCACCGACCGCGTCATGCCTGCTTCGTCGCCCGCCCCGAGGAGGCAGGGCGAGAGTTCGTCGAGGCGGTCCACCGGCTCTGTCGGCGGATCGATGACGACCCCTACGGGGATGTCCTGTGGGGCATACTCACCGGCTTCGATGCCGCCAATGCCCTGGCGATCGCCGAGACTTCCGCGCCGCTTGTCATTCGACGGGTGACGGCAGGCACGGAACTGGCGATGGATCGGGTCGTCGAGGGAGAGTGGTTTTGCGAGCTCAAGCAGAACCGGATGGTCCGCAAGGTCACCGGCGGCGAGGCCCGCGAGGAAAAGGGCCCCGACGACACGACGGCAGCGCTGGCGGCCCGGCTCACCGCCAACCAGACCGACCTGTTTGTCACCAGTGGCCACGCCACCGAACGCGACTGGCAGATCGGCTTTCGCTACCGCAACGGCTCGTTCCGTTCCGGCGGCGGCGAGCTGTGGGGCGTCGACACCGCCGGGAGGAAAATCCCGATCGAGTCGACCAACCCGAAGGTCTGGCTGCCGGTGGGGAATTGTCTGGCGGGGCACATCGATGGCCCCGATGCCCTCGCCCTGGCGTTCATGAAGGGCGCTGGCGTCCGGCAGATGATCGGCTACACGGTGCCGACTTGGTTCGGCTATTCCGGCTGGGGGATGCTCGATTACTTCGTCGAGCAACCGGGACGATACACGCTCTGCGAGGCTTTTCATGCCAACGACCACGCCCTCGTCCACCGGCTCACCACCCGGGCCGCCCCCGGCGATGAACAGGGCCTCGTCCATGACCGTGATGTCGTCGCCCTCTATGGGGATCCGGCCTGGGACGCACGCTTGGCCGATGGCAAGCTGTCGTTCGACCAGTCGCTCACCGAGGTCGATGGCACGTTCACCCTCGAGGTCGTGCCGCTCGACGGTGCCATGTCGTTTGCCCCGGTGAACACGAATGGCTCGCAGCGCGGCGGGCGGCCGATCGTGGCCTTTCTCCCCCGCAGGATCGGTGAGGCGAAGGTCGTCGCGGGGGAGGAGTGGAAGCCGGTGATCACCGAAGACTTCATCCTCGTGCCGCTTCCGCCGAAGGAGCACGCCGAGCCGGTCCGGATCGTGTTTCAAGGGCTTGGCCCCGCCGGCTGACCGGCGTAACGCAGGTGACTTCGACCACCGCCTTCGACATCCCGCAGAGGGGTGGCCACGGCCGTCGGACGCTGACGTCAGCCAGAGCACAGCGCGAGCACGCGGAGGGGGCTGCCCGATCCCTCGCGGATCTTGAGTGGCGCCGCGACGAACATCGCCCCGGTGGGGGGAAGGAGGTCGAGGTTGCAGAGGCACTGGAGGCCGTAGCGGCCGGCCCCGTGCATGAGTGTGTGGCACGGGTAGGGGAGTGGCCAGCGCCACGCCTGGCCGGCGTCGGTGTTGATCGTCTCGGCGGCGAATCCGAGGACGTCGCGCTCGTGGATGAGCCACTCCACCGTCTCTTGCGTCGGCCCCGGCGTGTGGGCCCCGTCGTCGTGCATGTTTACGAACGATGCCGGATCGGAGAGCCGCTTCGACCAATCCGTGCGGAGAGCGACCCACGCCCCCGCCGGGATGCGGCCGTGACGCTCCTCCCAGGCGCGGAGAAAGTCGACGGTGAGGAGCCAGTCGGCGTCGCCGGCGACCTGAGAACTCGCGTCGATGACGACCGCCGGCGCGATGAACCGCCGCGTGTCGATCGTGTCGACGGTGTTTTGCGGCAGGTCCCGCCCGGTGACCCAGTGGGCGGGGGCGTCGAAGTGGGTGCCAACGTGCTCGCCGCAGGAGAAGTTGTTCCAGTACCACCCCGGCCCCGCCTCGTCGTACCGGGAGATGGTCTCGACCCGGAAAGGACGCGCCTGGCCGTAGGGGGCCGGCAGGACAAGCGTGGGAAAGTCCTCCGACAGCACCTGCGTGAGGTCGACGACGCGGATCGAGCCCGCCGCGAGCGCGGCCCCGAAATCAGCCAGGATCTTCGACATGCACGCACTCCTCGAGGCCCAACAATGACTGCTCTCGTTCCTCCCCGCAGCGCTGCGGGGAAGCGGCACCGGACCGCCTTTCAGAGAAACTTCGCGTAAGGATGGAAGCGGAAGCGGTTCCCGGGATCGACACGTTTTTTCTGCTCGCGGACCATCTCCGCCATCGCCTCCGAGCCGAAGATGAGTGCGGGCGAGATGCCTAAGCCCGGGTCGTCCGGCTGGGAGTGCGTCCCGCTGAAGTCGACGGCGAGCCCCTCAACTCCCCGGGCCTTCTCGAGCACGCTTCGGGTCATGTCGGCGATCTCCCGCCGCTCGGCCGGCGTCCTGTCCTTCGCGTCGTACATCGTGATCAGATCGACGAAGAAACGGTGCCGGCAGTTGCCGCTCGGGAGGGGCCGCTTTGCCATCGCCGCCCCGCCGAGCGTGCGGATCTCCACGATCGAGAAGGTCGCCTCGTCGAGCGGCGCTCGCGCGACGACCGTGTCGCAGAGAAAACCGAGGATCGCATCGTCAGGCGGCCCCTCGGTGCCCATGCAGTGCTGCAGCATGGCCAGCGGGCTCCCCTTCATGGCGTTGATGACCGGCCAGAGGGCGGCTGCCGTCTCATACCAGGAACTCAAATGCGACGAGGCCACGACCGGGAGCTTCAGCCGCGCGGCGAGAGCCTCGAGCGGCGCGACGAACTCCGCCATGCTCCCCCGGAAGGTGTCGTAAAACACGAACGTCGCCACGAGGGCCTTCGTGCCTGTGACCACCAATTCCATCGCCACGCCTTCGTCGGGGAGGACACGCTCGGCTTGGAAGCGGAGCGCCTCGCGCGCGAAGGCCACCGCCTGATCTCGGCTCTCGAAGGCAATGACCCGCTGTTCAGCCCCGCGGACGACGCTCTCGGGCTCCATGTCGAGGGTCAGATCGACGACGATGCCCAAGGCGCTGCCGGCTCCGAGCATCGCCGTGAACAGCTCGTCGTCGGGGGTGAGCACGTGGATCTCCCCCGCCGCCGTCACCATCGTGAGCTTCGTTACCCGCTGCCCGAGCAGCCCGAGCCGGCGCGAGAAATAGCCGCTCAAGCCCCCGTTGACGACATACCCGACGACGCCGACCCCCGGCCCCGTGCCCACCGGCAACGCGCCCCTTCGCTCCTTCACCGCCTCGACGAGCTCGCGGAACACGACGCCCCCACCGACCGTCACGAGCGTTCGTCCGCTCTCCTCGTGGAACTCGATCGACTTCAGGCGCGCCATGTCGAGGATCACCGCGCCGTCGCCGGCGACCGTGGCGGCGTTGGAGGATTCGTGACCTCCGCAGACGCTCCCCACCGGGGTGTCGGCCGGCAGCGATCGGACGAGGTTGGCGATCTCCTCGGCCGAGCGGGGAAGGAGGATCTCCCGGGCCAGAGTGCGGACCGGCCCGGCGTCGTCTGCGCCGAGGAGCCTGTTGCCACTCACGCACGAGGCCCGCTCGGCGAGCCACGTGGCCTTCTCTGCCACCTGCTCGATCGCAGCACTCGCCTTGCTGCCGGCGCCAGTGACGGCCGATCCGGCGACGAGCCCGTTGCCGCCGAGGGCCGCTTGCTTCAAGACCGATCGCCGGGACAGGTCGTTCTGGTTCTCTGCCGACACCGGTGCGCACTCCTCGAAGGGAATCGGGCCTTCTCCCTCACTGGCAGTGAGTCATGACAAATCCTGCGTCAGCACGACTCGATAGCGTGCCTTGCCTGACCGAAGATGCTCGATCGCCTCATTGGCCTTGCTCATCGGAAATGTCTCGCAGACGGCGTTGATGTCATGCCGCGCGCAGAACTCGAGCATGTCGGCGGTGGTCGCCGGGCTGCCCAAGGGGGAGCCGGAGACGGTCTTCTGCCCCACCATGAGCGGGAAAGCCGCGATCTCGAGTGGCTCGAGGACGGCACCAACGACGTGGAGGTGCCCGCGGGGCCGCAGGGCCCCGAGATAGGCCTGCCAGTTGAGCTTCACGTTGACGGTCACCAGGATGAAGTCGAGCGTGCCGGCAATCGTTGCCAGTTGGGCGTCGTCGGTGCTGCACAGGGTGTGGTGCGCACCGAGATGCTTGGCCTCGGCTGCCTTCGATTCGGAACTGGTGAAGGCCGTCACCTCGCAGCCCCACTTGTGCAAAAACTGCAGCGCCAGGTGCCCGAGGCCACCGATCCCGATCACTCCGACACGGTCCGTGGGCTTGATGCCGAGCTGAATCATCGGATTGAACACGGTGATGCCACCGCAGAACAGCGGCCCCGACCGGGTGATGTCGAGGGCGTCGGGCAGGGGTATGGCCCACGACCAGTGCGAGCGGACACGCTGCGCGAAGCCGCCGTGCCTGCCGACGATCGTCTGCTCGATGCCGCTGCACAGGTTGTGATCGCCGTGCATGCAGTTGCGACACGACATGCACGAGCCGCTGAACCATCCCAGGCCCACGCGTTGGCCGACCTTGAGCCCCTTGGCCTGCGGTCCGAGGGCCGCAACCGTGCCGACGACCTCATGGCCCGGCACGAGCGGGTACTGGCTGATGCCCCAGTCGTTGTCGAGCATCGACAGATCGCTGTGGCAAATCCCGCACGCGGCCACGTCGATCTCAACGTGCTCATCACCGAGGGGCCCAAGATCGATCGACGCCTTGGCAAGCTTGCCCTTGGGTTGTGTGGCTGCAAGAGCGATGGTCGACACGAGAAATGCTCCGGGAGGGAAGGGCCGTCCATCAGGTTAGCAGGCTGTGGATAAAGAGCCCCGCAGCCGGGCCTTTCGGGGAGGTCGTTCCCACGGGCGGCCAACCAAAGGCGTGTTCGAGTTTCGCGAGCACCGCTTGCTCGGCGGGCGAGACCTTCTCGCCGAAGCCGAGGAGGCCGCCGCTGGCCCGGGCGACGTCGCCGGCCCGTCCCAAGATCTCGCGCCGCAAGGTTTCAAAGAGGAAAGGGTCACGCCCATTCCTTGGCCGCTGGCCGGATGCGAGAGGCGATCCAGAGGCTCGTCATGGTCAACGCGGCGGCGAGGATGCCGACCGTCCCGAAGTGACGTAGCGGCTCCCCCGCGCCCCCCTCGACGATCAGTCCGCCGATCGTCGTCCCCAGGCCGCTGGCGAGGTGCTGCACCGAGGAGTTGACCGACATGAAGCCGCCGCGGCGGCGGGGCTCGACGCTTGCCGTGATCAGTGACATCGCCGTCACCATGCGCGCCGAGTTGGTCGCCATGAGGAAGGCCGCGGCCGTGGCGGCGCCGACGATGCCCACCGCGGGCAGGTGCGTGAGGATGACCATCCCCAGGGCCGATAGCGGCACGACGCCGCGAAACACCGCGAGCCCTCCGAAGCGGTCGACGAGCCGTCCGGCGAGCGGCGTGGTGGCGAGCGTGAGCAGCCCCCCCGCAATGAACACGAGGGGCAGCTGCGACGCGGTCACGCCCACGTTGGCCACGAACGAGGTGGAGATGAACGGGATGACGGAGAACGCGCCGACCATCAACAGCGAGATCAGTCCGTAGGCGAGGCGATGGGGAGGAAAGGTCAGCGTCTCGACGAGGCGCATCAGCGGATGCCGAGCCAAGTCATCCGGGTGAGGCTCCAGCTGCGGCAGCGACCACGCGGCCAGCCCGACCAGCGGCAGCCCGAGGACCGCCAGAGCGAAGAAAGGTGCTTGCCAGCCGAGCCACGTGCCGAGTGCGATCCCCAGCGGCACGCCCGCTATGGAGGCGAAGGCGAAGGCCAGCATCAGCGTGCTCGTGGCGCGGCCGCGGCGGTCGGGCGGGAACACATCCGCCACGATCGCCAGCCCCAGCCCGCCGAGGCCGCCGCCGAAGCCGCCAGTCACGCACCGTGCGGCGAGCAGGAGCGGGTAGCTGCTGGCCAGTCCGCACGCCGCCGTCCCCGCAAGCAGGCCGATCGCGCACACGACGTAGGCGGTCTTCCGCGGCACGCGGTCGAGCCAGGGCGCCGCCAGCAATCCGGCGATTCCGGATGCGATCGTGTAGCTCGAGACGACCCAGCTGAACCTCCGGGCGTCGATCGTGAGGTCGGCGAGCAGCTGTGGCCCCAGCGGCATCACGATCATGAAGTCGACGATCGCGATGAACTGCAGGGCCGCCAGGGTGAACAGGATGGCGGCACCGCGGCCGGCATCGCCGGTCGCGTCGTGGCCCGAAACGGCTGATTCGTCGGATACCACGGTGGCGGGCGTTCTCGGCGGAGTCGTCCGCTGCTTGTGGGGCTGGATCAGGATGACTTATACCACCAGGCGTTCCGCTTGTCTCAGGAGACGCCTTGCCCGCGTCGCGGCCCGCAAGATGCTGCAGAAGGGATCGGGGCAGACCGGTGCCCTGGGCCGCTATGACTATGACGAGGACGGCTATCTCTGGTTCGTGGGACGAACCTGGCAGGACTTGGGGGGGCTCTCCGGGTTCCCCTCTCCCGAGCGCTGGGCCGGAAGGTTGCCCGAGCGCGCATCTCTGATATCTTTCCAGAGCCTCTCAAGCCTCGAGCTTCTCGAGGCTTATCCCGGTGGGGGTGCGCTTGCCTGTGGCCGACATCGTTCGCTGCAGCGTTCGATGCGTCTTACTCCTCAGCATGACAGCGTTTCTTGACCTGTCTGAAAGCTTCGCGGATCGGCTAGAAAAGGAAACGGTCGTGAACGCGACGTCGACGTGGTCGCCCTGAGTTCCGAAAAGATTGACGGCGCTGAGGAAGCCTCGACGCTCGCGCGGTTTGAACGACCGCGGAGCCGTTTTGGGTTTCCCTGTTGGAACGCACCCTCCCGGATGTGAACGATGGCTTCTCGAAACTGGCAACGCTTTTATCGGTCTCTGTTTGGTGGCGCTGCCGGCCGCCGTGATCGCGGACGAGGGCATCGCTCCGGTCGGAGCCTCGTCAGGGCCGTGTTCGGACCGCTCCGCGTCCGGCGATCGCGTCTCCAGTCGCCCCGACTCGACCGTCGCCTCAATCTGGAGGGGCTCGAGGGGCGCCTGGTCATGGCGGCCTCGATCGATCGGTCGGTGGTTTTTCTCAGCCCGGACGTCGCCGCCGGCATTCCTCAGGCCGAACTCGCCGGGGCGCAGGTCGTGATCCTTGATCCGCGTCAGGACGCCCTCGGGCAGGTGCGACACACGCTCCAGGAAAACCCCGGTGCCTCGGTCGTCCGTCTGTTCAGCCATGGCGAGGCCGGCCGCCTGTTCCTGGCCGGGCAACCGGTGACATCCGAGACCCTCGCGGCCCGCGCTGCAGACGTGGCCGGCTGGCAGCCGTACCTCGCCCCCGGAGCCGACATCCTTCTTTACGGCTGCTCGGTGGCCAGCACGGCCGAGGGCCGCGCGTTCGTCGACGCCTTCGCGTCGCTTGCCGGTGTTGACGTCGCCGCGAGCACGAACCTCACCGGTTCGGCCGCCGTCGGTGGCGACCTGGCGCTCGAGTATGCCACGGGGCCGATCGAGGCGGCACAGGATCGTTTCGCCGACGCCTGGGATGCGTCCGGCCTGACCCTGGCAGCGCCGGTGTTCACGAGCAGCTCCTCCACCACCTTCACGACGACCGTGGCCGGCACCTTCACGGCGGCCGCCACCGGCTCCCCGACCTACGCGATCGGCCAGAAGACCTTCTTCGAGAGCGACTTCACCACGCTGCCCGAGACCTGGATGCTGACGGGTACCGCTGCCATCAGCGGCGGGGCCTGCGTGCTCAACACGGCCACCACGAATCAGGCGGGCGGTCTGATTCTTCCCAAGCTGGGTTCCGACAGCCCCGGTTCCTTCACCGCCACGTTCGACTCCACCGTCGGCGGTGTCACGCCCGGCGACGGCATGAGCTTCAACTACGGCCTGCTCTCCAGCACGACTGGCAGTGCGACCTCCATGGTGAGCGCCGGCCTGACGATCAGTTTCATCGAATCCGGCACGCCGAAGGTCGACGTCAGTTGGAACAATGTCGTGATCGGCTCGGCGGTCGTCACCTATGCCAGCACGGCCAAAGCGGTGCAGATCGAGGTCGACGGCGAGAACGTCCTCACCGTGAGCTACGACGGCGGCCAGCTGCTGCAGATGAATCTGGCCGGCAAGGTGAACGCGGCCGACCGCTCGAACTGGCAGTTTGCCTTCGGAGCGACCACCACCGACACCGACAGCAGCCACGCGATCGACAACCTCGCGATCGAATCCAACGGAGCCCTGCCCGCCGGTCTCGCGCTCGATGCCAGTTCCGGCGTGATCTCCGGCACCCCCACCACGGCGAATGATCCGGG
>JBIIQL010000578.1:0-2809 GCA_044342095.1 Pirellulales bacterium | reverse complement strand
CGCATTGGCTCCGTTGAGCGTGAGCGTCCCTTGTCCGTCCATGGTCACCGAGCCAGAGCCGAAGATCGTGCCCGAGTAGGTCGGGCTGTCGGAACGGTCGAAGACGAGCGAGGCATTGTTGACAATGTCGCCGGCGACCATGCCGGTCCCGCCTCCGTCGCCGAGCCGGAGCGTGCCGGCCGAGATCGTCGTCGTGCCGCCATAGGGATTGTCGCCAGAGAGCGTGAGCGTCCCGGATCCGACTTTGTCGAGCGTCGTGGCGGAATCCCCCGCGATCGGCGAGGCAAACGTCACCCCCTGACCATTGGTGTCGATCCGAAACGCCTGGCCAGGGATGTCGACGAAGCGACCCGACACGTCGGTCGTGTTGGCGGCCGTGAACTGGAGCGTGCCGCCGTTGAACTCGATCGGGCTGGTATTCCCGATCGCCCCCGTGCTCCCGAGACGGAGCGTGCCATCGTCGAGGACGACACCGCCGCCGAGGTCGTTCTCTCCGGCAAGCGCGAGCGTACCGCTGCCGAGCTTCGTGAGGGTCGCGTTGCTGCTCGGGATGTCGCTGGCGAACGTCACGGTCTGGCCGTTGGTGTCGATGCTGAAGGCCTGGCCGGCATCCGTGCTAAAGCGAGATGAATAGTCTGATTGGTTGTTGCCCGAGTACTGGAGGGTGCCGCCAGCGAACGAGATCGTGCCGGCGGCGGGGTCGGAGACGTCACTCGGACCGAGGGCCCCGGCGTTGTCGAGGGAGAGGGTGCCGCCGGAGAGCGTGGTGCCAAGCGCGAAGGTGTTGTTGCCGGCGAGCGTGAGCGTGCCAGCGCCGAACTTCTCGAGCGTGCTGTTGGCGCTCGTGAGATTGGCGGCGAGCGTCACGTCCTGGCCATTGGTGTCGAGCTTGTAGGCTTGGTTGGCGGCGGTGCTGAACGCGGCCGAGGGATCGGCGTGGTTGGCGGCGGTGAATTGGAGCGTGCCGCCGGTGGGGCCGCCGCTGAAGTCGATCGACGACGTCGACCCGAGGGCCGTGGCACTCCCCAGGGAGAGCACGCCTGAGGTGAGAGTCGTGGCCCCGGTGTAGCCGTTGTTGCCGGTGAGCGTGACCTTTCCCCCCCCGAACGTCTCCACTGCCCCGGATCCGGAGATGTCGTTACCGACGGTGACATCGTCCGACCGGTTGAAGGCGACGGTGGCGTTGGTCACGAGATCACCGTCAATCGAGCCGGTGCTCCCGCCGGCGCCGATCTCGAGCCGGCCGCCGGAAACGGTCGTCGTGCCGTCGTAGGTGTTGTCGGCCGCGAGGATGAGCGTGCCCCCCCCGAGCTTTTCGAGGCTGCTGCCGCTCCCCGCGATGACGGCGCCGAGCGTCACCGTCTCGTTGTTGGTGTCGAGCTTGAACTGCTGGTTGCCAGAGGTGTCGAAGCGAGCGGAATAGTCGGTGACATTGCCGGCGGAGAAGCGAAGTGCGCCCCCCCCGAAGGAGATTGTCCCGGTCGAACCGAGGGCACCTTCAACCCCGACTTCGAGGGCACCGTCGTTGATCGTCGTGCCACCGCTCCAGGAATTGGCGGTCGACAGGATCAGCGTCCCGGAGCCCTCCTTGACCACCGATCCGGCCCCATCGATTTCATGGAGGTGATCGTAGGTATCGCTGCGGTCGAAGACGAGCGTGCCGTTGGTCGTCAACGATCCGCTGATGTCGCCTGAATTGCCACCGGTTCCGATCTGGAGCGTGCCGCCGGAAGAAAGATTGATCGTACCCCCCGCGCCGCGAAAGAGCGTGCCCCCGACGATGACGGTCCCCGCTCCGCTCATCGAGAGCGTGCCGGAGCCGGCGCTGCCGACGGTGAGATCCCCACTGTTGGTCCACGTGCCCCCGGTGACATCCGCAGACCCCGTACTGCCGAGATCATCGCCGATCGTCCCCGAACCACTGCTCACGGCGCCGCCGGCGAGCGTGAGCGAGCCGGTTCCTCCTGCCGTGCCAAGAACGAGTCCATTCGTGGTCGTCCACGTGCCGCCGTTGATGCGGGCACTGCCGTTGCTCACGTCTTGGTTGCCGATGTTTGACACACCTCTGCCGATGGTTGAAGAGAGCGAACTGACGCTCCCGCCATCCAATTGAAACACACTGGTGGCCCCTGCGGACGCGACGGTCAGCGCACCACTCCCTGTCCACGTCCCCGAAGTGACTGTCAAAAAGCTGGTCACATCCTGCCCCGACCCGATCGAGGCAGCGCGGATCGCCACGCTTCCACCCGACAGGGTCATCGAGCCAGGTCCGCCATCGACACCGACGTTCAGATCGCTCGACGAGTGGCTGATCGAACCGCCGGTCGTGACCTCGATCAACCCACCATCGACGACGCTCGTTCCCCCCGAATACGTGTTCGTCCCTTGAATGACGAGCGTTGCCGGACTGCTGAACCGGAGCGCGCCGGTGCCGGAGAGGTTGCTCGTCATTGTCCCGGTGGCGCCGAGGGAACCCTCGCCGCTGTAGGAAAAGTTCGCCGTGCCGGTGAGGACGCTGTTCCCCACGATCGATGGCGTGCCGCTCGTTGCCAGAATCGAGACGTTGCCCGTCGTCGTGCCAGTGAGCGTCGTCGTCTGGGCAAGCACCGGCAGCGGGATCGCGGCGATGAGCACGCCAAGGAGCAGCGTGATGACGACGCGTCTCAAGGAGGCGAGGTGGCGACAGACCGCGATGGCTGGCGTCAAACTCACGCCACGCTCGAGAACACCCAAGGCAGATCGAGTCGTCATCGGAGGTTCCCGGGATCAAAAATGAGCTGCCCTTTTTTACAGCCCTGCGCGGTGAAAT
>JBIIQL010000577.1:0-2811 GCA_044342095.1 Pirellulales bacterium | reverse complement strand
TGGTCGGGCTCACGGAAAAGACACCCGCCGCCGATGGGCCACCGGCCCCGCCTGCCGCCGACAGTCCCGCGTTTTTTGACGCTCACGTGGCCCCGCTCCTTGCAACGCACTGCGTGGCCTGTCATGGCCCGGAGAAGCAGGAGGGGGGCCTACGGCTCGATTCGCTCGCCGGTCTCTCGGCGGGGGGGGAGGCCGGGCCTGTGATCGTGCCGGGATCGGCAGCTGAAAGTGTCCTCGCAGGCGCGATCGGCTATGCCGATGAGGCCCTTGCCATGCCCCCCGACGGAAAGCTTCCTTCCGAGGCGATTCAAGCGATCCGCGCGTGGATCGATGGGGGCGCCCACCACCCGTCCGGAAGGATCGAGACACCGGCATTGAAGCCGCCGTTTGACCCGATCGTGAAGCGGGCGTTCTGGTCGCTCACTCCCCCGATCCGCGCTCCCCTTCCGGCGGTCCGCAATCCTGACCATGTGGCCAATCCGATCGATGCCTTCGTCGTCGCGCGGCTCGACGCGGAGGGGATCGAGCCGGCCTCCTTGGCCGACAAGCCGACGCTCCTCCGCCGGGCGTCGTTCGCCCTCACCGGCTTGCCGCCGACGCCCGACGAGGTCGATGCCTTCCTGGCTGACCATTCGCCGGAGGCGTGGGATCGGGTAATCGAGCGGCTCCTTGCCTCGCCACGCTACGGCGAGCATCAGGCCAGGCACTGGCTCGACGTCGTCCGCTATGCCGATTCCAACGGGCTCGACGAGAACATCGCCCACGGCAACGCCTGGCGCTACCGCGACTGGTGCATCGCCGCCTTCAACCGCGACGAGCCGTTCGACGCGTTCCTCCGCGCCCATCTCGCCGGCGATCTGCTCGTCGACGAGGGGATCGCCCCGGCCCGGCGGGCCGAGCTGCTCACGGCCACCGGATTCCTGGCGATGGGGCCGAAAGTTCTCGCCGAGGGAGACCAACAAAAACTTCTCGCCGACATCATCGACGAGCAGATCGACACCACGGGTAAGGCGTTCATGGGGCTGTCGCTCGGCTGTGCCCGTTGCCACGACCACAAGTTCGATCCGGTTTCCCAAGCCGATTACTACGCGCTCGCCGGCGTCTTCAAAAGCACGCAGACGATGGAGTCGCTCGCGCGGATCGCGAAGTGGCACGAGAACGACGTCGCGAGCCCCGAGGAGCAGGCAGTGCTCGCGGCCGCGCGCGAACGCCTCGCGGAGCAGAAGAAGCTGATCGACGATCTCGTGGCCGGAACGCGGGCGACGCTCGCGCGGGTGGGCGTCGCGGCGCCGGCGGCAGGCGCCGCAGCCGAGACGGGGAGCCAGGCGGCGGCCGCGCCGGAGATCCCCGAGGAGCAGTTTCCCGACGACGTGAAGGGGAAGCTCGCGGCTCTCCGCGAGGAGCACAAGAAGCTCGAGGGGGCGCTCCCACAATTACCGACGGCGATGGGGGTGAAGGAAGGGGTGGCGGAGGAGGCGCGGATCGCGGTCCGCGGCAGCCATCTCACCCTCGGGCGGCGGGTGGGCCGCGGAGTGCCTGTCGTCCTCGAACTCGACCGGCCGCTCGCGCCTCCGCCGGCGGGGAGCGGGCGGAAGGAGTTGGCGGAGTGGCTCACCGATCGGCGGCATCCGCTCACGGCGCGGGTGTTTGTCAATCGGCTGTGGCGCTGGCACTTCGGCCGGGGAATCGTCCCCACGACCGACAATTTCGGGTTCCAGGGGGAGAAGCCGACCAATCAAGCGCTCCTCGACTGGCTGGCGGTGGAGTTTGTCGAGTCGGGCTGGTCGGTGAAGGCCATGCACCGGCTCATCCTCCGCTCGCGCTCGTGGCGTTTGTCGAGTGATCCGGCGGCCTGTGCGACGCGGGCCCGGGCCGAGGAGGTCGATGCGACGAACGTGCTTCACTGGCGCGGCGACGTCCGCCGGCTCGAGGCGGAGAGCGTTCGCGACGCGACGCTCGCGGCCGCGGGACTCCTCGACACCTCGATGGGGGGCTCGATGCTCCATGTCGCCAACCGGGCCTTCCTCTTCGACCACACGTCGATCGACGGCACGAAGTACGACTCACCGCGGCGGAGCATCTACCTGCCGGTGATCCGTAACCACCTCTACGATGCCTTCTGGCTGTTTGACTGCACCGACGGCGCCGTCCCCAACGGCAACCGAGGGACCTCGACGGTCGCCTCGCAGGCGCTCTATCTTCTCAACAGCGATTTCGAGCTCGACTGTGCCGAGGCTCTCGCCAAGGGCATCCTCGCCGCCGCGCCGGCTGATGCCAGGCTCCGCCCCTCGATTCTCTATCGGCGCGCCTTCGGGCGGATGCCGACGGAGGCCGAGGAACACCTCGTGACCGCCGCGGTGCGCGATCTCGAGGGGACGCTCGCGGCCGATGGGGTGGCGGAGGGGGAGCGGGCACTTCGGGCCTGGACGGCGGTCGCCCAGACGCTCCTGGCGGGGAACGAGTTTTTGTTCGTTCGCTGAATCAGCCCGATCGACCTCGACGGATGCCGCCGGCCATGACTCCCATCGATCGTCACTCCCGCGAGGGCTGCTGTGGCCCGAGCCGTCGGGAAATGCTCCGCGCGAGCGCCGCCGGATTTGGCTGGCTCTCAGCGCAGGCGCTCCTCGCCGGTGAGGCGGCGGCGTCGCAGCCCCCCGCCAACGCCCCCTACCGCGTTCCGGCCCGTGCCAAGCGTGTGATCTTCATGTTCATGAAGGGGGGTCCGTCGCAGGTCGACACCTTCGACTACAAGCCGAAGCTTCAGGCCGACGATGGGAAGGAACTGCCCTTCGAGAAGCCGCGCGTCCAGTT
>JBIIQL010000576.1:0-2813 GCA_044342095.1 Pirellulales bacterium | reverse complement strand
GCCCGAGCCATGTCCTCCTCGCCCTCGGGCTCGACGACGACCAAGCCCGCTCGAGCCTCCGCTTCGGCCTTTCCCGGTTCACCACCGAGGAGGAAATCGACACGGCCGTCCGGCTCGTCGTTGCCGGGGTCACCCGCCTCCGGTCGCTCGGGGGGTAAAGTCTGGCGGGGCGGCGGCGGATCCCAGACTTTGCCTGTCGGGAGCGTCGGGGTAGAATTAGCATAGGCTCGGATGTCGAAACTCGTGGCCGTTCTTCGACGGCGGTTCCATCGCGGTCGATCTGCTACGGGCCTGTCTGCGGTCGTCTGAAAATCCTGAAAACCCGTTCCGCTCGGAGACAACGCACCATGTCGGTCATGCTCACGGAGAAGGCAGCCAACGAAGTCAAGAAGATCATGGCTGACCAGAAGTACGACGAGAACACCGTGCTTCGCGTCGGGGTTGCCGGTGGTGGCTGCAGTGGCTTCCAGTATTCCCTCGGCTTCGACACCGCTTTCGATCCCAAGGCCGATACCCGCACCGAGCAGCACGGCGTCGGGATCGTGGTCGACAAGAAGAGCGACCTGTTCCTCGACGGCACGACGCTCGACTTCCACGAGGGGATCGACAAGCGCGGCTTCACCTTCAACAATCCCAACGCCAAGAAGAGCTGTGGCTGCGGCAGCTCGTTCCAGGCCTGATCGGTCACCCGGTTTTTTTCCGCGTCGGTCGGGGCCGACTCGATCGGCTCCGACCGACGTTTTTTGGTGACGGTCGTCGAGGGTGTGCCCAGAGGAGGTGGTGTGACGACGCGACACGAGAAGGTCCAGATCGTCGGCATCGGTGACGACGGAGTCGACGGCATGACGGCCCAGGCGCGGCGTCTCCTCGAGTCGGCGGAGGTGCTCCTCGGGCCGGAGTCGTGCGCGGCCCTTCTCCCCTCCGCGATTGCCGGCCGGCTGGAAGTGTCCACCGGGCTCGACGATCTCGTCGAGCGGATCGAACGCCATGCCGGGAGCAAGGTGGTCGTCCTCGCCTCGGGCGATCCCCTCTTCTACGGCACCGCTCGCTATGTCTGCGGCAAGCTCGGCAAGGAGCGGTTCGAGGTCGTGCCGCACGTCAGCAGCATGCAACTGGCGTTTGCTCGGGTGAAGGAGGGATGGGAGGAAGCATTTCTCGCCAACCTCTCCGGGCAGTCGATCGAGCGGGTCATCGACCGTGTCCGCACGAGCGACACCGTCGGCCTGTTCACGAGCGAGCAATGGCCCCCGGCGGCGGTGGCCCGGGCCCTCCTCGACGAAGGGATCGATTCGTTTCAGGCCTACGTCTGCGAGAACCTCGGCTCCCCCGACGAGCGTGTCACGCAAGGGGGCCTCGCCGACATTGCCAAGGAAACGTTCAGCCCGCTCAATGTCCTGATCCTCGTGCGGAAGGCGCGGGCCATCGACAAGCCGGGGCAGGCCGGCACGCGTCTGTTCGGCAATCCCGACGATTCCTTCCTCCAGTCGCGCCCCAAACGCGGATTGCTCACGCCCGCCGAGGTGCGAAGCCTGGCGCTGGCGGAGCTCGGCCTCACCCTCACGAGCGTCGTCTGGGACGTCGGAGCGGGGAGTGGCTCGGTGGGGCTCGAGGCGGCGCGGATCGCGCGGGACGGGCAGGTGCACGCGATCGAGATGGATCCCGACGACCACCGTCTCATCCTTGCCAATGCCGAGCGCTTCGGCGTTGGAAATCTCCATGCCGTGCTCGGGCGGGCTCCCGAGGCCTGGGCCGGGCTCCCCGATCCCGACGCGGTCTACGTCGGCGGCAGCGGCCGCGACGTGGCGATGCTCGTCGAAGAGGCTTGGAAGCGTCTCAAGCCCGGTGGTCGACTCGTCACGGCTTGCAACAGCATCGAAAATCTCGCCGCGGTCCACTCCCTCCTCCGGGCCCGTTCGGCCGACACGGCCCACTGGCTCGTGACGATCGCCCGCGGCATCGAGCAACTCGACCGGATCCGATTCGAGTCGCTCAGCCCCGCTTTCCTCATCGCCGCCACGAAGCCCTGAACGAGAGCCGGTGTGACTCGTGCCCGATTCCGATCACTCCCAGCGCCCCGCCGTCCCGGTGCTTCCGCGCGGGACGTCGATCCTCACGGAGCCGGGGGGGAACTCCGGCACGCTCGACGTGATCGCCGTGGGGGCCCATCCGGACGATGTCGAGATCGGGTGTGGCGGCACGCTCTCCCTCCTGGCGGCCCGCGGGGCGCGGATCGGGATCGTCGATCTCACCGACGGCGAGCCGACGCCCCGATCGAGCGGGCCGGAGGAACGGGTGGCCGAGGCCCTCGCCGCGGCCCGGGCCCTCGGCGTGGTCCACCGCGAGCACCTCGGCTTCCCCAACCGCCGCCTCTTCGATGGCTTCGAGATCCGTGTCGCGCTGGCCCGCGTCTTCCGCCGCCACCGTCCCCGGCTCGTCCTGGGCTTGGGAGACCGCACGCCGCTGGCCTCCCCCGATCACGCCCAGGCGGTGGCGATCACGGAAGCTGCCCTCTTCTACTCGCGGCTGTGCAAGTGGGACGACGTTTTCGACGGACTGCCGGTGCACACCGTCCCGCAACTCCTCGCCTACTTCCTCACCCCCAGCATTCCGCAGATCCCCACTGGCCACTTTCCCCTCGTCGTCGACATCGACGGCCATCTCGATCGGAAGCTCGAATCGATCGCCTGCTACCGCTCGCAGTTCCCCCCTGAGAAGGCCCACGTCCATGCCCGAGTACGGGCCTCCGCCGAGGTGATCGGCGCGATGGCCGGCTGCGGTGCCGGTGAGCTCCTCGCCTCGAGCCGGGTGCCGTG
>JBIIQL010000575.1:0-2814 GCA_044342095.1 Pirellulales bacterium | reverse complement strand
ACCGGCTGGAGAGCCGGGGGACGCGGGAGACCTGACCGCCGCACCCGGCACCCCTGGCGGTGCCCGGCTCGTCGATGTGCTCGATACCGCTGCGGCGTCGGTCGAGGGGAGATTCCTCGTCGCCGACGATGGCTTCGTCCTCGGCATCGATCTCTGGCCGACCCCCGATGCCGATCCGTGTGAAGTCCGCTTCAGCCCTGGTGAAGGCTTGCCGACGGCCATGGAGGTGCGCCATGGCGACGAGGTGTTCGGGAGGTTTCGTATCGAGCGGATCGACGTCGAGCCGCCCGCAGCGAGCGGCTCGAACACGGACGCCGACATCGAGGCCGACGGAGGGACGACATGAAAGCCTGTCCGATGCCTGCGAACGCCGCGACGCGACGGTGGGCGTTCCTGGCTTTCCTGATGACGGCCACGGTCGGCGCCGTCACGTGGGGCGCGACGCCCGAAGAGACGATCGCCGGCGGCGCCAGGCGTGTCGTGAAGCTTTACGGGGCAGGGGGGGTGCGCGGGCTCGAGGCCTATCAAACGGGGATTCTCGTCAGCCCCCAGGGGCACATCGTCACGGTCCTCAGCACGGTGCTCGATTCCGATGGAATAGACTGCGTGCTCGATGACGGCCGACGGTATCCGGCCACGCTGCTCGGGGCCGATCCGCGGCGGGAGTTGGCGGTGCTGTCGATCGCCGGCGAGGAACTCCCCTTTTACGAACTCCCTCCGTCCGATCCGCCACCTGCCGGCGAGGCAGGCAAGCCCGCGGCGGGAGTGTCGGTCGGAACCAGGGTCTTCGCCCTTTCGAATCTGTTCGGTGTGGCGGTCGGTGACGAGCGGGTGAGTGCCCAGCACGGGGTCGTCGCGGCGATCGTCCCGCTCGAGGCCCGTCGCGGCGCCCACGAAGCCCCCTACCGGGGCGACGTCTACATCCTCGACTGCACGACGAGCAATCCGGGCTCGGCCGGGGGGGCGCTCGTCGACTGGCGGGGGCGCTTGGTCGGCATGCTCGGGAAGGAATTGCGGGCGACCGCGACCGGCGTCTGGCTCAACTACGCGCTGCCGATCGACGAGGTGGCTCGTGGCTACCGGAACGTGCTCGGCGCCGGGAACGAAACGCCGCCGCCGACCCCCGATCCCGACGGGCTCCCCTACGACGTGGCGATCCTCGGGATCGTTCTCGTCCCCGATCTGCTCGACAAGACGCCCCCGTTCGTGGAGAGCATCCGCGACGGCTCATCAGCCGCCGGGGCCGGCCTCAGGGCCGACGATCTGCTCGTCGCCGTCAACGGCCGGTCCGTGGCATCGCGCGCGGCGGTTCAGCAGATACTGGCGGGCCTCGCCGACGGGGATCCGGTGCGGGTGACGGTGATCCGGGACGGCAGCATCGTCGAATGTGATCTCGGTCCGAAGCCGCAGGCAGGCAGGAAACCATGATGCGCGGAATGAAGGGACACCGGCTCGGCGAGGGCCGAGCGATCGGTGTGGCATGGTTGATCGCGCTGCTGACGGTAGCGCTGTCGTCCGCGGCGCCGGCGGCCGACGACATCGATGGCGTGGGGCTTCAGGAGGAAGCCGTGTTCCGGGCGGCTGCCGCCGCCGTGGCGCCGGCCGTGGTCAGAGTCGAGGTGGCGGGAGTCTCCGAGGTCGGGCTCGGTGGGCCGGCCGAGGCCTCCCCCGCATCGGGCCCTTCGAGCGGACTGGTCGTCGGGGCCGAGGGCTGGGTGGTCGCGACGTCGTTTGCCATCCCCAAGGACGCGACCCAGGCCGTCGTCACCCTCCCGGGAGGCGTGCGGCAGGTGGCCCGGGTGACCGGCCGTGATCTCGCCCGTGGCCTGGTGCTCCTCAAGATCGATCTCCCCGCTGGGACGCCGCCGCTGCCGGTGATGGAGGCGGTGCCGCGTGCGACGCTCGCGGTCGGACAGGGAACGCTCGTCCTCGGACGGGCCTGGAGTGCGAGCGAACCGAGTGTCGGCGTGGGGATTCTCTCGGCCACCAACCGGGCCTGGGGGAGGGCCGTCCAGACCGATGCCTCCGTCTCGCCGGCAAACTACGGCGGGGCGCTTGTCGATCTCGAGGGGCGGGTGATCGGGGTGCTGGCACCGCTTCCCGCCGAGACCGCCGGGATGATGGCGGGAACGGAGTTATACGACTCTGGGATCGGTTTCGCCGTTCCCTTGGAAGACATCCTCCGCGTCCTCCCCCGACTCCAGGCAGGGGAAACGCTCTCCCCCGGCATCATCGGGATCGGCTACGCCTCCCGCGATCCCTTCACGGCGCCCCCCGTGGTGGCGACCTGTCGCGCCGATTCGCCGGCCGGTCGCGCCGGACTGCTGGTCGGGGACAAGATCGTCGAGGCCGGCGGACAGGCCGTGACCCGCGTGGCCGAACTCAAGCATGCCATCGCTCCTCTCTACGCGGGCGATGCGCTCGATCTGGTCGTGGAGCGGGGCGAGGCCCGGGAGCGAGTTGCGGTGCGCGTCGAACTCGTCGCCACGCTTCCCCCGTGGCGCCGGCCCGTCCTCGGTCTCGTGCCCCGCCGCGTGGGACCCGACGCGGCGGGCAATCCAGAGCCCGGGAAGCCCGCCGAGGAGGATGGCGGAAAGCCTGGCGTCACGGTGGCGTGGACTTGGCCCGACGGACCGGCCGCCCGGGCCGGGATCGAGCCGGGCGACCGGATCGTGTCCGTGCGCCCGCAGGCGGGTGGGGGCGGGGCGGAGCCAGCCGCGCTCGATGTCTCGTCGCCTGCCACTCTCGGTGGATTTCTTTCCGGACTCGACGCCGGGACGGTCGTCGAGGTGGCCTTCGCGCGTGGGGGCGAGG
>JBIIQL010000574.1:0-2815 GCA_044342095.1 Pirellulales bacterium | reverse complement strand
CTCGACATCTACGCGATGTTCGGCCTGTTCATGCTCTTCGGGATCGTCAAGAAGAACGGCATTCTCCAGGTCGACTACACGAACGTCCTGCGCAGCCGCGGGGTACCGCGTGACCGGGCGATCCTCGAGGCGAACGCCGTCCGCCTCCGGCCGATCCTCATGACGACGGTGATGCTCGTGGCGGCGATGATCCCGATGGCGATGGGAGAAGGACCGGGGGCCGCTTCGCGGGCGGGGATGGCGAAGGTGATCCTCGGCGGGCAGGTGCTCTCCCTGCTCCTCACGCTCCTCCTGACGCCGGTGGCCTATTCCCTGTGGGACGATCTGACGGTGTTCATTTTCCGCGTCACCGGCATGGGCGGGGCCACGCCCCCCGTCGACGAGCCGAGCGTGACCGAGCCGCCCCCCTCAACGGCTGCGGGCGCCTCACGGTGAGCCCGAGGTCGAAGTCGGTCGAACCGCGGTGTGCCGGATCACGTAGAATGCGTTCATGGCGGCGGTGGAGCGGATCCGCTGCTCGGCCGCCGGTACCCTGCCTTTTTTCCCTTCTCCGAGACTCGCGTCATGCCCGATGCCACACCGAGAAACCTCGTCCCCTGTGAGGGATGGTGGGAGCAGGTGTTCCACGGCCGGCAGCCGATGGACGAACTTCAACTCGCCGTCGAAGGTCGCGCGGTCGATGGCGTCGGCACCGACATCATCGGCCCGTTCACGCTCCAGGGGCTGATCGGCGACGACGGCCGGGTGTCGATCCTGAAAGACTACCTCGGTCGCCACTCGGTCCGTTACGAAGGGCAGCATGACGGCGAGGGGAGGATGTGGGGCGTGTGGAGCCTCCCCGGCTTCAACGGCCGCTGGATGATCGCCTTTCGCCGCGAGCGCGGGGACGCCACCGAAGCCATCGACGATCTTGCCCCCCGCGGAAGACGCTGACCGATCCTGTCGCAGCCCTGTCGGGGTTCTGCTCGGTGCCCGTAACGTGTTGTCGGGGCGTGGTTTGCGGAAGCCCGGTGGAAGGCATCGCGAACTTGCCCCGCGTTGCCGTGCTGAGCTAGAGTCTCCCTGGGAGAACGGTTTTTTTGCGGGCTTCGTGGGGCACCGAGCCGCTCGAGGCCGCCCGGGGAGGGATCGATGGCCAGATTCGCAGCCGCTTCGAGGCTTGATCGTCGCAGCGTTCTTGCCGGTGGGCTTGCCGGGTTGTCGGTGGCCGGGGCCCTCGGACCGACCCGGCTGCTCGCCAACACCGGCCATGCCACGAGCGACGTCTCCTGCATCTTCATCTGGACGCAGGGGGGGACGAGCCACCACGACACCTTCGACCCCAAGCCGCAGGCTTCCGACGGCGTCCGCGGCCCGCTGAGCGCGATCTCCACGGCGGTGCCGGGGGTGTTCTTCACCGAGCTGTGCGGGCGGATGGCCCGGGAGTTGGGGCGCTATTCCCTCCTCCGCAGCTGGAATCCGCAAAACGCCGGCCACGGCGTGGCCGACCACTGGTGCATGTCGGGGCGGAACGTCAATCCGACGCTCGTCTACCCCTGCGTCGGGTCGGTCGTCTCCCACCAGCACGGCTTCAAGTCGGCCCTTCCCCCGTTCATCCAACTCGGGGCCCACGTCGATCGCACGAGCAACGGCGGCATGCCGGGGGTGCTCGGCTTGGCCCACGGGCCGTTCGAGATTCACGCCGACGCCAACGCCGAGAAGTTCTCCGTTCGGGACATCACTCCGCCGCTCGAGATGGACATGGCGCGGATCGACCGCCGCCGCGCGGTCCTCGCTCGCATCGATCGGCTTCAGCGTCTCGCCGACCGGCAGCCGACCGCCTTCGACGCCCTCGACGAGCATTACAAAACCGCCTTCACGATGATCACGGCGCCGGAGACGAAGCGGGCCTTCGACATCGGCACCGAGCCGGCGGCCCTCCGTGACGACTACGGGCGGACGTCCTTCGGCCAGCGGCTCCTCCTCGCCCGCCGGCTCGTGCAATCGGGCGTCCGCTTCGTGACCGTCAGCGATCCCGGTTGGGACCACCACACCGACTGCTTCAACGGACTCAAAGGCCGGATGCCGGCGATCGACCAAGCGATCCCCGCACTCCTGATCGATCTCGAGCAGCAGGGGCTGCTCGACAAGACGCTCGTCGTCTGGATGACCGACTTCGGCCGGACGCCGAAGATCAACCCGGCCATCGGTCGCGACCATTGGGCGAGTGCCGGATTCGTCGTCATGGCTGGGGCCGGTGTACCCGGTGGCCTCGTCCTCGGCGAGACCGACGCTGATGGGGGCGTGCCGAAGACGCACGAGACGTTCACGGAGAACGTCGTCGCCACGATCTACCACAAACTCGGGCTGCCGCTCGATCTGACCGTCACGGCAGCCGACGGCCGGCCGATCCGGCTCATCGAGGGGGAACCGGTGCGCGAATGGATCTGACTTCCGGGAACCGCAGCGTGTCATCGCCGGGGGCTGTCGGCATGGTCGCCAGAAAACTCGCCCTCGGCGTCGCGGTTTGGGCGTGGGTGGCCGTCGGGGGACTGGCGGCTGAGGTCGTGCCCGCGGGGATCGACGTCCATCCGCCCCAGGTGACACTCGACGGCCGATTCGAACGCTGCCAACTCCTCGTCCGACCGACGTCGCCCGAAGGCGCTCCGGCCGAGCGCCTCGACGACCTCACCGGCGCGGCCCGCTTCGCGAGCACGAGCCCCGCGGTGGCGACGGTGTCGGACACGGGAGTGGTCTCGGCGGTGGGCGACGGCGTGACGCGGATCGATGTCTCGGTCGGCGCTGCCACGACGACGGTGGAGGTGGTGGTGGGGGG
>JBIIQL010000075.1:0-9888 GCA_044342095.1 Pirellulales bacterium | reverse complement strand
TCATCTCGTCGCTCGGCCAGGTGAAGCTCGTCGACTTCGGTCTGGCGCGGATCGACGCCGACACCGCCGACAAGGCCCTCGGCAACGCCAAGACCGACAAGGGGGAAAACCTCCGCACGCTCGACTACGCGACGCTCGAGAAGCTCGCCGGGATGAAGGACGACGGGATCCGCAGTGACGTCTACTTTCTCGGGACGATGGGCTACATGGCGCTGGCGGGCGCCTCGGCCCTCGTCGAATCCCGCGACCGGGCCGTCCGCGCCGACCCGCGTCGCTACACGTCGGTCGTGCCGCTCCACACCCGGGCGCCGGGGGTGCCGCGCGACATCATCGAAGTCGTCAACCGGATGATGATCCTCGACCCGATGGAGCGGTATCAGACGGTCTCCGATGCGCGCCGCGCCCTCGAGCCGCTCCTCGAGAAATATCCCATCGGCAGCGGTGTGACCGCCCCCGACCGAAGCGTTCCGGCGGTGGGAGAAAAGGGGGCCGTGGCGGCCGATGGGCTGCCGGTGGTGGAATCTCAGCCGAAGAAGGCGCGGGCGATCATGCTCGTCGAGACCTCAGGCCGGGCCCAGCAGCAACTCAAGGAGTTCTTCGGGAAGCTCGGATTCCGGGTCCTCCTCACCGAGAACCCGCAAAGGGCCTTGGCCCGATTCTCGACGACGCCGCTCCCTGCCGACTGCCTCGTGATCAGTTCGCAGTCGCTCGGGGAAGAAGCGATCACGGCCTTCAACAAGCTGACCACCGACCCTTTCTTCTCGCAGGTGCCGGCGATTCTGCTCGTCGGGCCGAAGCAGAAGGAACTCACCACGCAGGCGGTCGTCGACGAGCGTCGCCGCGTCCTCGTCACCCCCTTCCACACCCGCGATCTGACGTCGCTCCTCGAAGCGATCCTCGGCGATCACGCCTAGCCGGCCGGCGGCCGGCGCGGGGATCTCGAGAAACCGATCTCGTGACAGGGTTCCGTCGCCGGGCCCGGTGGGGTAGAGTGTGGCCGTCCCGGAACGGTGCAGGCGGCTCGGCCCGGGATACCTGCTCGTCCTCCCTCCCGACGCTTCCCACCCTGCCGCCCCGTAGCCCTTCCACGGGCTGTCCGGTGCGGTCCCGGTGTCTTCCCGACACCCCCTCCGCCATGGACCTTCGGTCGTACGCCACCGACGGATTCTGGGACGAACTCTTCAACGAATCGCTCCACCCCCGACCGGGCGCTGAGCAACTCGTTCGTCGTCTCGCCGCTTTTTCCCACGGCGAACTCGCCGCCCGGCAGCGGGCTGCCGACAAGTCGCTCCTCACGATGGGGATCACGTTCAACGTCTATGGCCATGAGGCCGGGACGGAGAAGATCTGGCCGTTCGACATCGTCCCGCGGGTCATCGACGCCGTCGAATGGACGATGATCGAGCGTGGTCTCAAGCAGCGGATCCACGCCCTCAACCTGTTCATCGACGACGTCTACAACCAGCGCCGGATCGTCAAGGACGGCGTCGTCCCCGACTGGCTCGTCGATTCGGGGAAGTGTTTCCGTGGCCCGTGCGCCGGCCTCACCCCGCCGCGGGGCGTGTGGTGCCACATCACCGGCACCGATCTCGTCCGCGGTGGCGACGGGCGGATGTACGTCCTCGAGGACAACCTCCGCACGCCGTCGGGGGTGTCGTACGTCCTCGAGAACCGCGAGGTGATGAAGCGCACCTTCCCGCAACTCTTCGAGGGCCTCCGCGTCAGCCCGGTGGAGAACTACCCCGAGAAGCTCCTGGCGATGCTCGAGTACGTGGCGCCGCCGCAGTCGCGCGATCCGACCGTCGTCGTTCTCACGCCGGGCATTTACAACTCCGCCTACTTCGAGCACAGCTTCCTCGCCCGGCAGATGGGCGTGGAGCTCGTCCAGGGCTCCGATCTGGTCGTCGTCGATCGGAAGGTGTTCATGCGAACGACGCGGGGGCTCGAGCGGGTCGACGTCATCTACCGGCGGATCGACGACGACTTCCTCGACCCGCAGGTGTTTCGCGCCGACTCGGTCGTCGGGGTGCCGGGGCTCATGGAAGCCTACCGGGCCGGCAACGTGGCGCTGGTCAACGCGCCGGGAACGGGCATCGCCGACGACAAAGCCGTCTATGCCTACGTGCCCCAGATCATCCGCTACTACCTCGGTGAGGACGCGATCCTCCCCAACGTGCCGACATTCGTCTGCGGCGAGCCCGACCAGTGCCAGCATGTTCTCGCGAACATCGACCAACTCGTCGTCAAGCCGGCCAACGAGTCGGGGGGCTACGGGATCGTCCTCGGGCCGCGGGCCACGCGTCAGCAACTCGACGAATGCCGCGAACGCATCAAGGCCAACCCCCGCAACTTCGTCGCCCAGCCGATGCTCGCCCTCTCGCGCGTGCCGACGGTCGTCGGCGATTCGCTCGAGGGACGGCATGTCGATCTCCGCCCTTTCATCCTCTACGGCGAGGAGATCTTCGTCCTTCCCGGTGGGCTGACCCGCGTCGCGCTCGTGAAGGGCTCGCTCGTCGTCAATTCGTCGCAGGGGGGCGGAAGCAAGGACACGTGGGTCGTCCACCGCCCCAATGGCGATCCTCCGGCCGCTTCCTCCCCGTCGCGCTGATTCCCGCGCTCGTCCCCCCGAGTCCCCTCCTTCCCGTCCCCACGCCGCCCTTCCCTCGGGAACACCGCATGCTCTCCCGCGTCGCCGACAGCGTCTTCTGGATGAACCGCCAGATCGAGCGGGCCGAGAACGTCGCCCGGGCGATCGAGACGACGCTCGGCCTGGCGCTCGAGGGGACGATCGAGCCGGGGCGCCTGTGGAACGCGTTGGTCTGCGCCTTCGGCGATCAGTCCGACTTCTGGGACCGCCACGGCCTGGCCGATCAGGCACGGGTCTTCGACTTCCTCGCCTTCGATCCCGCCAATCCCAACTCGATCTATTGCTGCCTCCAGGCGGCCCGGGAGAACGCCCGCACGGTGCGCGACATGATCAGCTCCCCGATGTGGGAGGAGATCAACAAGTGCTATCTCGCCGTCCTCGGCGCCTCGGCGGCCCGGGCCGACTTCGCCGATCCGCGCGAGTTCATCGACGAGATCCAGCGAGCCAGCCAACTCATCACCGGCGCCACCGACGGCACGATGTCGCACGGCGAGGCGTGGCACTTCGCCCGCATGGGTCGACTCCTCGAGCGAGCCGACAAGACGAGCCGGTTCCTCGACGTCGAGCACTTCTTCGGTGGCGAGGAGGGGGCGGGGCGTGACCCGGTGCGTTGGTCGTCGGTCCTCGAGAGTGCCAGCGCCCTGGAGATGTACCGCAAGCAGTACGGGGCAGTGTCGCGGAAAGACACCGTCCGCTTCCTCGTCCTCGACCGGGCCTTCCCGCGGGCGATGCACTTCTGCCTGGTGAAGGCGGAGGAATCGCTCCTGGCGATCACCGGCGGCACGAAGGGAACGCACTCCACCCCGGCCGAACAGCAACTCGGCCGGCTCCGAGCCACCCTCGACTACGCCGACATCGACGACATCCTCGGCGATTCCCAGGCCGGCGTTCCACGCGGCCTCCACGGCTGGATCGATGCCTTCCAGGCACGGCTCAACGCCGCCAACGACGCGATTCACACGACGTTCTTCGCCCTCCGGCCGGTGGGGACCGTCGCGGAAGCGGGCTGAGTCGCCGGTCCCGGGAGCCTGTGCCCTTGTCGATCCGCATCGCCCTCCATCACCGTACGGACTATTCATTCGACCGGCCGGTGCGCCTTTCGCCGCACGTCGTCCGGCTTCGTCCGGCCCCCCACTGCCGCACCAGGATCACGAGCTATTCGCTCGTCGTCGAGCCGCGCGACCACTTTCTCAACTGGCAGCAGGATCCGCAGGGCAACCAACTGGCGCGGATCGTGTTCCCGAAGCCGACGCGGCGTTTTTCCCTGACGGTCGATCTCGTCGCCGATCTCGTCGCCGTGAACGCCTTCGACTTCTTCCTCGATGCCGAGGCGGAGACGTTTCCCTTCCCCTACGATCCCGTCCTCGCCGCCGAACTCGCGCCGTACCTGGCGCCGACGGCCGGCGGTGGGCTGTTTGCGGGCCTCTTCGCCGAGGCACGGGAGGCGAATCTCGTCGCCCCGCCGCGGCGGACGATCGATGTCCTCGTGGCGCTCAATCGGCTCGTGTTCGAGCGGATCAGTTACCGGATCCGGATGGAGGCGGGGGTGCAGTCGCCCGAAGAGACGCTTGCCAGCGGCACCGGCAGTTGCCGCGACTCCGCCTGGCTGCTCGTCGCGCTCCTCCGCGCCATGGGGATCGCGGCCCGCTTCTGCTCGGGCTATCTCATCCAGCTCGCCCCCGATCAGCCGCCGCTCGACGGGCCGCCGGGGCCGACGAGCGACTTCACCGATCTCCATGCCTGGGCCGAGGCCTATCTCCCCGGCGCCGGCTGGATCGGCCTCGATCCCACGAGCGGCCTCCTCGCCGCGGAAGGGCATCTTCCCCTCGCGGCCACGCCCGATCCGGCGAGCGCCGCGCCGGTGTCGGGACTCACCGAGCCCTGCACGAGCACGATGAACGTCGTCATGCGCGTCGATCGGGTGGCGGAAGGGCCGCGGACGACGCTCCCCTTCCCCGAAGAGGCCTGGGAACGGATCGACCGGCTCGGCCGCGCCGTCGATGGCGTCCTCTCGGCCGGAGACGTGCGACTCACCAGTGGCGGCGAGCCGACCTACGTCTCGATCGACGATTACGACGGCGTCGAATGGAACATGGCGGCGCTCGGGGCCGACAAGCGCCGCCGGGCCGGGAGGCTCGCCCGCCGACTGCTCGCCGACCTCGCTCCGGGGGGCGTGCTCCTGGAATCGCAAGGGAAGTGGTATCCCGGCGAGCCGCTGCCGCGTTGGGCGCTCGAATTGATCTGGCGCACCGATGGCGCCCCACTCTGGCAGCGCGACGACCTTCTCGCCGACGACACGACGGCCGACGACACCGGCGCCCAATCCCCTCCAGGCACGGCCGATCCGGGGGCGATGCTCGCCGACCTGGCCGGACGGCTCGGCGTCGATCCGACCCTTGTCCTTCCGGCTCACGAGCCGCCGGTCATCGATCCGGCCGCCCCCGATGTGGCTCCGGTCGTCGGGCCGGCGGTGGCGTGGGTGCTGCCGCTCCTTCGCCACCGGGGGCGTGGTCCGGCGTTCTGGCGGTCGAGTCCGTGGCCGGTGCCGGGCGGGCGGGTGTTCCTCATCCCCGGCGATTCGCCCGCGGGCCTCCGGCTACCGATGGGGCTGTTGCCGTGGGCGACGGAGGCGGAGATCCGGGCCGGGACGTCGATCGTGCGGACGAGCCTCGTGGCCGAGATCCGCTCCGGCCGGCTCCATCTCTTCCTCCCGCCGCTCGAGGACACGGGGCTGTCGACTCTGGGTGAAGCCGTCGACGACTGGCTCGACCTCCTCGCCGGCATCGAGGGGGTCGCCGCGACCCACGGCCGGGCGGTGGTGCTCGAGGGCTATGCCCCGCCGTGGGACGAGCGGCTCTCGCGGCTCCAGGTGACGCCCGATCCGGGGGTGATCGAGGTCAACGTGCCACCGGCACGGAGTTGGGACGAGCTCGTCCGGATCCGCGAGGCGGTCGACCGGGCCGCGCGGGTGAGCCGGCTCGGGGCGGAGAAGTTCGAACTCGACGGCCGGCACACCGGCACCGGCGGAGGCGATCATCTCGTCCTCGGTGGGCGGACGGTGGCCGAAAGCCCGTTCCTCCGCCGCCCCGATCTCCTCGCCAGCCTCGTCGCCTACTGGAACAACCATCCCGCGCTGTCCTATCTCTTCGCCGGCGGCTTCATCGGCCCGACGAGCCAGGCGCCGCGGATCGACGAGGCACGTCACGAAAGCCTCCACGAGCTCGAGATCGCCTTCCAGGAATTGCGGCATGCGGGGCAGCAGCCGGCCCCGTGGCTCGTCGACCGACTGTTCCGCAATCTCCTCGTCGATCTCACCGGCAACACCCATCGGGCCGAGTTCTGCATCGACAAGCTCTACTCCCCCGACAGCGCCTCGGGCCGGCGGGGCTTGGTGGAGATGCGAGCCTTCGAGATGGCGCCGCACGTGCGGATGGGATTGCTCGCGCAGCTGGTCGTCCGCGCGCTGATCGCCCGCTTCTGGCAGCGGCCGTGGGACGGGGAGCTCGTCCGCTGGGGGACGGCGCTCCACGACCGCTTCCTCCTGCCGCACTTTCTCCTTGCCGACTTCCGCGACGTCCTCGCCGACTTGCGGCGCGGCGGCTTCGACTTCGAGTCATCGTGGTTCGAGTGCTGGCGGGAGTTCCGCTTTCCGAAAATCGGCGAGGTGGTCCACGACGGGGTGCGGCTGGAATTGCGCGGGGCCCTCGAGCCGTGGCATGTCCTCGGCGAGCAGCCGATCGGCGGAGCGACCTCGAGGCTCGTCGACAGCTCGCTCGAGCGGGTGCAGGTGGCGGTGAGCGGGATCGTCGAGGGGCGGCACGTGATCGCGTGCAATGGACGGCGCGTGCCGCTGACGCCAACGGGACGGGCGGGGGAGGCGGTGGCGGGAGTGCGGTTCCGGGCTTGGCAGCCGCCGCAGTGTCTCCATCCGACGATCCGGGTCCATGCACCGCTGGTGTTCGACATCGTCGATCTGTGGAGCGGCCGCAGTCTCGGGGGCTGCACCTGGCACGTGGCCCATCCCGGCGGCCGGTCGTACGAGACCCGTCCGGTGAATGCGCTCGAGAGCGAGAGCCGGCGGGCGAGCCGATTCTTCGCGACGGGCCACACCCCGGGCCCGTTCACGCCGCCGCCAGAGGAGATCAATCCCGACTATCCCCTCACCCTCGACCTCCGCCGCCTCCCGCGCGCTTGAGGCGCCCTTCGGAGGGTCTGCGCGGGAAGCCTCGTGTGCAGCGGGAATCCCGACTCGGCTCACGACTCCACCCGGTCATGGCTCCCGAACATCGGGGGTCCGCTCCACCCGAGGAACCGGTAGGCCGAGCGCCCGCTGGTAAAACCCTCCGTCGGTCCTGGCGAGGACCGCGAGCACGGCCCGTGCGTCGTGGCCGACGTCCGCGATCTCCCGATAGTCGTGCTCAATGCCTACCTGCTCCAGGCGCTGGTGAAAGGCGAGATTCAACTCACGCGTGTCGTCCTGCGTGCCGACCACGTGGCGGATCACCGTCGCGTGCTCGCGGAGCGCCGGCGCCGTCTGCTCGGCGAGCGTCCAGGGGCTGATCGCGCGGAAGTGATCGATGTCGCCGCCGCAGACCTCCCGGAGGATGAACTCGCGGAGCCGGGGGTTGCGACGGGCCCGCGGGCCGTCGAGATCGAGGTCGAGTGGCCCACCCGCAAGGATCGAGATGCCGGCGAAGAGGTCCGGGTGGGAGAAGCCGAGCCGGGCCGCACCATAGCCACCCATGCTGAAGCCCTCGAGAACGCGGCCTTCGCGTGTGGCCACGGTTCGGAACGACCGGTCGACCTCGGGGATGAGTTCGGTAACGAACACCGTCTCAACCGGGGCCGCACCGGTCTTCGAGTCAGCCCACAGTCGGCGGGGCAGGCCGTTCACGAACACCACGAGCATCGGCGGCATCCGCCCCGAGCGCATCTCTTCGGCGAAGTGAGCGGTGAGCGGACGGATTCCCTCGACGCCACCGAGCGTCCCGTGGAGCCAATAGAGCACAGGCAAGCGCACGCTCGGGACGTCGTACTCCGGCGGAGTGAAGACGTGGTAACTCACCGGTCCCGCCGCAGCCATGCTGTCGAAGGTACAAAAAACCACGCCGGGGACGCCGGCATTTTCGGTCACCCATGGCAGGCTGCGATCGACCGGCCCGGCGGCGCGGGGCGGATCGTCGCCACGGCCGAGCCCGGCGTGGATGACAGCGAAGAGGGACGCGAGAACGACGATCACTCTCCGGTCGAACCGACGCATGGCCTTCTCCGCATGGGCTTTTCAATCGCTCACGACTCCACCGGCTCCTGCCTCAAGAGTCGGAGGAACTCCGTCAGCAGGCTGCGGCGGGCGGCGCGGCCGAGTTTGCGATCGAGGATGTCGGCGTCCGGCGCGACATGTCCCGGCCATTCGTAGATCGCCTCGTCCCGGGGGGCGGTCTCCTCGAGCGTGAAGTGCACCGTCGCCGTCGTCCGTCCGCGGATCCGTCGCTCGACGACCAGGCTCGCGACCCGGAGCGAATCCCGCTCGATCACGATCTGAATCCTCCCAAAGCGTGACGCACCGTCACGGGGACGGGCGACAATGGTGTCGGTGGAGGGCGTGCCACCGCCGCGCCGCAAATCGAAGTTCGAGAGGAGCGTCTCGAGGAGCCTGGCCTGGTCGAGCGTGCGCAGGTCGCACGCATCGCGGAGCGGGTCCGAAGTCTCGTCGGCGTTGAAGACGGCGACCGAACGTGGCGAGACCGTAAACCACACCGCCCCGCCGCCGTCGCGCCCCCAGGCGAGCGTTCTCCCCTCGACGTCCGTCGTCTGCACGAAACGCCGGTCACGCACCCATAGCGTGGAGACGGGCGGCTGCGGGCGGGACGACCCCACCCACCGGCGCGGAAACGCGGGATCGACCCGCACCGAGTAACGGCGATCGAAATCGTCTCGCGATCGATCGAGCGCCTTCTGGACGAGATCGGCCGATCCGGCATCCGCCGTGGGAAGCATGAACGACGTTCCGACGATGACGCAGACCAGGAGGCCTAGCGCGGTGAACGCGACCGTACGGACGACCTTCCGCCGCCTCTCGAGGGCCGCTGGAACGACCGCCGACCGCCCGGCATGATCGCGGAGCAGACCGTGGAGCAGCGCCCGGTCGGCGAGATGCGCGAGCGATTCCGGATCGTCCCGGAGATCGCTCTCGAGCGCGGCCTCGTCGGAGACGGGGAGGTCGCCGTCGAGCCAGCGGTCCACACGTTGCCTGGCACGATCGTCGATCATCGCCCCCCCTCCGCCGCGAGCCGGCGTTCGATGCAGGCGGCGAGCGTCTCACGGATGCGGTACAGGGCGACCCGCACCGACCCCGGCGTCAGCCGTGCCGCGGCGGCGATGCCGTCGATCGCCAGCCCGTCGTCGTAGCGGAGGCGGAGGAGGTGCCGGGATCGCTTCGACAGGCCCTCGAGGCACTCCTCGAGTGCCTCGCGTCGCGGCGAGACGTCGGCGTGCCGTGCCGTGAGTGAATCCGCGACACGGTCGAGCATGCCGTCGGCGAGGACGAGCCGCTGGCGGTCCTGGCTGCGGTAGAAGTCGATGACGCGCGACTTCGCCAGCCACAGCGCCCAGGCCACGAAGGGGCGCTTCCCGTCGTACTCCTCGAACCGGCGGGCAACGGTGAGCGCCACCTGCTGCAGCACGTCCTCCCGGTCGGCGCCCCCCCGCACGGCCGCGGCCACCAGCGCGCGGACGGAGGGCTCGACCGCCACCCAAGCACGGGCGAGCCGTTCACGGATCTCGATTTCGTGTTCCGAGCTCATGCCGGTAGGCCCATGGACTGGACGGAAAAAGAGCGGGGCCGTGGACGGAGGAGCCGAGGGCCGATCGTCCACACAAGAGCGGAGGCGGCTTGCGCGCCGCAGGGAACGATGAGCGAGGCTCCGACGTGACTGACCATGCGGCGCAGCGTCATGCGTCTGGCTCCCGGGGGAGATTGACGGGCGTCAAGTCTGGCTGTTTCAGTCCTGCTGCGGTGGACGGCGGAACCCCTGCTCGGGGCCGCGCTCGCCGCCGCCGGGCCTGCGCGGTCCGCCTATTCCGGGACCGGCCCGCTCCATGAGTTCCCGAAGCCGCTTCATTCCGGCGGCGAACTCGTCCTTCGAGAGCTTGCCGTCGCCGTCGGCGTCCATGCGATCGAAGCCCTGCTCGGCCATCGCGCCCGCCCCCGGCCGCTGCGGCCGATCCGCATCGGGACGGCG
>JBIIQL010000573.1:0-2820 GCA_044342095.1 Pirellulales bacterium | reverse complement strand
GCGGAATACCGGGCGAAATCAATCGTCCTCACCACCGGCACTTTTCTCCAAGCGGTCATGCACACCGGCGAGGCGAAGACCCCGGGGGGAAGGGCAGGGGAGGGGACGACGTCGGGGGTCAGCCGCAGCCTCGCCGAAGCTGGCATCCGCCTCGAGCGTTTCAAGACCGGAACGCCCTGCCGGCTCTCCGCCCGCTCGATCGATACCTCTCGCCTCGAATGCCAGCCGGGCGACCCCGATCCGCAGGCGTTCTCGTTCCTCAGTGAATCCCTCCCCGGCGACCAGATCGACTGCTGGATCACCCGCACGAACCCCGCCATCCACGCCCTGATCCGCGAGAACCTCCACCGGGCGCCGATGTACAGCGGCCAGATCGAGTCGCGTGGGCCCCGCTACTGCCCGAGCATCGAGGACAAGGTGGTGCGATTCGCCGACCGCGATTCCCATCAACTGTTCCTCGAGCCGGAGGGGCGTCGAACGCAGGAGGTGTATGTCAACGGGATCTCGACGAGCCTGCCGCGGGACGTTCAGGATGCGATGATCCGCCTCGTCCCTGGGCTCGAAAACGCCCGGATCATGCGCTACGGCTACGCGGTCGAGTACGACTACGCCCCTCCCGATCAACTCACTGCGTCACTCTCGAGCAAGCGTGTCGCCGGCCTGTTCCTCGCCGGACAGATCAACGGCACGACCGGCTACGAGGAAGCCGCGGCGCAGGGGGTCGTGGCCGGCGCCAACGCCGCCCTCGCCGCGGCGGGCCGCGAGCCTTTCATCCCCGACCGTGAAGAGAGTTACGTCGGCGTCCTCGTCGACGACCTCGTCACCCGCGGCGTCGACGAGCCCTATCGGATGTTCACGAGCCGGGCCGAGCACCGCCTCGCCCTTCGCCACGACAACGCCGATCGTCGCCTCACCCCGGTGGCGGCCCGCCTCGGGCTCGCCGAAACGACTCGCGTCGAGCGGCTCAGCGCCAAACTCGCCGCGATCGAAGCGACGCTCGCCATCCTCGGCACGACGCGCTGCGGGGGCATGTCGCTCCTCGACCTGCTCCGCCGCCCCGAGTTTTCCTGGACCGACGCCGTCGCGGCCGCTCCCTCCCTGGCGGCGGTGCCGGCGGAGGTGGCGGGCCAAGTGGCCTGTGACATCCGCTACGAGGGCTACCTCGGGCGGGAGCGCCAGCGGATCGCCAAGCGAAAGGCCGAGGGGGAGAGGCCGATCCCGGAGGGGCTCGACTGGGGCGCCATCCGCCACCTCCGGGCCGAGGCCCGCGAGCAACTCGCCCGGATCCAGCCACGCACGCTCGCGCAGGCCGGCCGGGTGAGCGGGATCACCCCGGCCGATCTCGCCCTGGTGCTCGTCCATCTCCAGGGCCGCGTCGGCCCGAGGGACACGGGCGATCGGGCCTGACTCCCTCTCTTGGAAACGCCATCGATGCGCATCGTCCACATCACCGCCGGGGCAGGGGGGAGGATCTGTGGCTCATGCCTTCATGACAACGCGCTGGTCCGCGCGCTCCGCCAGCGTGGCCGCGACGCGATCCTCCTGCCGGCCTACGTCCCCACCACCACCGACGAGGAAAACGTCGCCGAGCAGCGGGTCGTGATGGGAGGGGTCAACATCTGGCTCCAGGAGTTCGTCCCCTTCTTCCGCCACACCCCCTGGTTTTTTGACCGGCTCCTCGACGGCCGCCGCCTTCTCACGTGGCTCTCGGGGCGGACGTCACAGACCAAGCCCGAGGATCTCGGCACGATCACCGTCTCGGCGCTCGAGGGGGAGGCCGGCCACCAGCGCAAGGAGGTGGAGAAGCTCGCCCGTCTCCTCCGGGACGAACTCGCCCCCGACGTCGTCCACCTCTCGAACGTCCTCCTTCTCGGGCTCGCCCGTCCGATCCGCGCGGCGACCGGGGCGGCGATCGTCACGAGCCTTTCCGGCGAAGACATCTTCATCGGCCAGCTTCCCCCCCACCACCGCGACCGGGTGCTCCGCCTTCTCCGTGAGCGCTCAGCCGACGTCGAGAGGTTCGTCGCCTTGAACCAGGCGTTCGCCGACCAGATGGCCCCGGTGCTCGGGGTCGCCCCGGAGAAGATCGCCGTCGTGCCCCACGGGGTCGATGCGAGCGGCTTCCCCGCCACGCCCCCCGATCTCGCGGCCCGACGGCAGGCCCGCGAGGGTCGGCTCCGGATCGGGTCGCTGGCCCGGGCCTGTCCGGAGAAGGGGCTCGACGTCCTCATCCGGGCCGTGGCCACGCTCGCAGCGACGCACGACGTGACCCTCGTCGCGGCCGGAGCCGAGATCGAGGCGGAGCGTCCTTACCTCGATCGTTGCCGGCGACTCGCCGCCGATCTCGGCCTCGGCGAGCGATTTCAATGGCGGGGGCAGGTCGATCGGGCCGGGAAGCTCGCCCTCCTCGGCGAGATCGACCTGTTCGTGATGCCGACGACGCACCCCGAGGCGAAGGGGATCCCCGTCCTCGAAGCCTTCACCGCCGGCCTCCCCGTCGTCGCCTCCGACCACGGGGCGTTCCCGGAGTATCTCGGCCGCGATCGAGCCACGGCCCTCGGGCTGCTCTGCACGCCGGGCGACCCGGCCGCCCTCCACACGGCGCTGCTCCTCCTCGCCGACGATCCGGGTCTGGCAGCACGAATGGGGCGCGATGCCTTCGCCGCGGCCCGCGGGCGATTCACCCCCGACGCAATGGCTGCGGGCCACGAGCAGGTCTACGCCGACGCACTCACCGCGCGGCCGCGTTGAAGATCGCCAAGCCGACGGGCCGGGCGGTCACTTCCACTGCCACAGGTCGCCCGCGGCGAGCACGCTCCG
>JBIIQL010000572.1:0-2826 GCA_044342095.1 Pirellulales bacterium | reverse complement strand
ATCCGTCTCTTTCTTCTTCGCCGCAACGAATCCCCAAGAGAGATGGCGGGCCTGATGATCGTCGCCGTGGCCCTTCTTTGGTTGCTCGTCACCTGGGGAGCGGCGCTCATCCGCGATCGCCTCGGCCCCGTCTGTTCCCCATCGATCAGCGCTGCAACGGTGACGCTGCTTGTCGGCTTGGGTTCGATCTGGGCCACAACCGCTGGCGGATTCGATCCCGGTTCGTCGGCCATCGGCCGGGGTATCTTGCTCGCGTCGTTGGCGCTCGTGGCCGTTGGCATCGGCTGGTGCAGCCTGACGGCGCGGCGCCCCAGTCAGCAGGCAGGATGCTCGAGATAACGGCCGATCAGCCGAGGCCGGGGATCGGCCGCCCCTGGGAGAGGGTTGCCTGGAGCGATTTGGGGAGGCTGTCGAGGAGCCGCACTTCGGAGAGATCGAGGAGCGAGCGCGTGATCGTGCCGACGAGGTCGGGAATCGTCACTGCGTCAGAGGCGGGCTGTCCCCCGTCCCGGCTCGAACGGCCGACGACGTTTCCCTTGCCGAGCCCTCCGCCATAGAGGAGGAGCGGGGCGAGGCCCCCCCAGTGGTCGCGTCCGCCGGCGGCGTTGAGCTGCGGCGTCCGACCCATCTCGCCGCAGCAGACGAGGAGGATCTTGTCGGAGAGCCCACGGGCCTCGACGTCGTCGATGAACGCCGCCACGGCATGGTCGAACGGAGCGCCGACATACCGCATCCCCTCGGTGACGGGAGCGTTGTTGATGTCGGCGTGCATGTCCCAAACGAAGCTCGTCGTCACGGTCACGAACCCAGCTCCGCGCTCGCAGAGACGGCGGGCGAGGAGGAGCAGCCGGCCGATCGACTGGCCATGATCGGCGTAGTGCTTGTGGTTGTTCCACTTCTTGTCGATCGATTCGGGGCGGAAGTGGGGCGCGGTGTCGTAGCGATCGACGAGCCGTGGATCCTCCTTGTCGAGATCGAAGGCGTCGGAGACGCCGCGGAGGAGGGCATCGAAGGCGGAGTCTTGGATCGCGCTTGCCCCGCGGAGCGCGGCGAGATCACGCCACCTTCTTCCCCGATCCAGCTCGGCAAGGAGCCCACGCCGGTCGCCGAGGCGGTCCTGCGGGAGATGGAGCCGCATGTCTTCCTGGAAGCCGGCGTCGGCACCCGGCACGAGCGGCGCGTAAGCGGGGCCGAGGTCGCCGGCGGAAGCGAAGTTGCCGAAGTCGGTGATCGGCGGGCCGGCATCCTTGATCACCGCCGGGGGGAAGAGGGTGATGTTCGTCGGCATTGCCGTGGCAGGCCGATTGGCCCCGGCGACGCGGGCGTAGAGCGAGCCGAGATTGGCGCGATTGGTCGCCGCCCCCACGACCGGCTTGATGTCGTGGTTACCGTCGCCAGTGACGAAGGAGCGAACGATATTGAGGAGGTGGGCCCGCTTGGCGAGTTCGGTGAACGTCGAGCCGAAGGATATGCCGGGGATCGAGGTGGCGATCGCACCGGTCTGGGCGTGGACGTTCGAGGGCCCCTCGGTCTTCGGGTCGAAGGTCTCAAACTGCGACGGCCCGCCGTGCATGAAGAGGAAGATCACTGAGCGGTCGCGGAGAAAGCGGGCCGCTGGGCCGTTTTCCGCGGCGGCCGCGATTCCCTGTGGCGACTGCCCAAACAGGCTCGAAAGCCCGGCGAGCCCCGCCAGGCCGGCGCTGCCGACACGGAGGAACGGCCGTCGGGCGAGCCGACCACCACATCGCACCGAATCGCCAATCGTGAGCATCGCCCGCCTCCTCCCCATGATGGAGAGAGTTTACAGTGGTTTCAGGGGTGCCGGCCAGACGAGCCCCCTGACGCCCTCAAGGGACCCGACGATGAAGTGTCCGCTGCCCAATTTCACGCTTCGCACGGCCCGAGCGACGGTGCTCGGCCTGCTTCTCGTCCTCGCCGGCGGTGCCGATGCCCGGGCCGGTGGCTTCCGGGCCGGCGCGGCCACGGTCGACATCACCCCCCGCAATGCTCCCCCGGAGGCTCCTTCGATCGTCGCCGGAGGGTTCCTCGAGGGCCGGGCCGACCGCGTGCATGACCCGCTCCTCGTCCGGGCGATCGTGATCGATGACGGCGGCGGCGAGGGGGCGAAGCCCGTTCGGCTGGCGCTCGTCGTCGTCGACAGCTGCATGATGCCGCAGGCCCTTCTCGACGAGGCGAAGGCCCAGGCGGCCGAGCGGACCGGCATCCCGGTCGAGCGGATCATGGTCTCGGCGACGCACACCCACTCCGCTCCGGCGGCTCTTGGGTGTTTGGGGACGCGCGTCGATGCCCCCTATGCGGCCCGGCTCCCGGCGGCGATCGCGGCGGCCATCGCTCAGGCCAACGAGCGCCTGAGCCCTGCGCGGATCGGCTGGGGGAAGGTCGACGACTGGCACCACACCCACAACCGGCGCTGGGTGCGCCGGCCGGAGACGCGCGTTGTCGATCCATTCGGCAATCCGACGGGGCTCGCCCACATGCATCCCGGGCACCTCTCGAAGGAGGTGATCGGCCCCTCGGGCCCGGTCGATCCGCAGCTGTCGGTGATCTCGATCCAGGATAGGGCGGGGAAGCCGCTGGCCCTGTTGGCCAACTACTCGCAGCACTACTTCGGGTCGCCAGCGGTGTCGAGCGACTATTTCGGACTGTTTTCGAAGTTCGTCGCCTCCGCCCTCGGCGAGCCGGGGGATGGGAATGGACCGTTCGTCTGTGCCCTTTCCCAGGGGACGAGTGGGGATCTGATGTGGATGGACTACGGCGCTCCTCAGACGCCGACCGGGATCCAGGACTATGCCGCCGCCGTGGCGC
>JBIIQL010000571.1:0-2829 GCA_044342095.1 Pirellulales bacterium | reverse complement strand
AACATGCCCTCGTAGCTCAATTGGATAGAGCGTCAGCCTCCGGAGCTGAAGGTTACAGGTTCGATCCCTGTCGAGGGTACTGAAACGGCTGCATCATCCGCGGTGGCGGGAGATGCAGCCGTTTTTTGTTTGATCAGACGCGGTATGCCGCCGGGTTCGTGCGCGTGCGACGTCGGATTTGACGTCGCTTTCACGGTGCCAGCCCTGATCAATCAGCCCCGCGAATGACCTTCACCCATTCGATCTCGAGGCGAAACGCCCCGGGATTTTTGTCGCTGAGCATGACGCCGAGCCCATTGATCTGGCCTGGGTCGACCGGCCCCATGCCGGCGACGACCCGACCAAAGGACGTCGGCTCGAACTGGCTCAACGGCACGTGGATCTCCTGCCACTGATCTTTCTCGGTGGGAAGGCCAGCCCGGTACGAAAAAGCCATGCGACGAGACTTGGTGTAGATGTTCACCATGTACTCCCGACCGTCACCCTTCACGCGGAGAACCAGCGTGTCACCAGACTTGATGTCGAGGGTCGTTGGCTTCGTCCGCACCGACGTGAAACCACCGTTGTTTTCTAACGACAGATTCCCGGAGAACTCCATCGTCCGGGCGTCGGTGAGCCGGAATCGGCCCTGGGAGACTCCTCCCATCACGCCGTCGTTCACCGCCTGCCACAGCCTCGCGGACTCAGGCGTAGTGAAGTCGAGCAGGGGCCGAAGCAGACCCGGATCCTGATTCGACACGAGGCCTCCCATCGCGATCATGACTGCGATCATGAGTTCCTGCATTACTCTCTCCTCTGGTTTGCCAGCAACGACTGAAACCACCTTCTCGATCAGAGAGCATACCGGCAAACTTCAGCCGGTCTCCCCCGAAAGCACGGAGAGGTATTGAGGGCAGAGGGCCCGTCACGCTTCGCGCAGCAGCATGTCGACGTAAGCACTGGTCAAGAGGTCGCTGGGGGCGATGCCGAGCCGCGCCATCAGCTCGGCGGCGATCCGATGCCCCTCCGACTCCGGCTGGCCGTCCTGGAGCACCACCTCCAATTCGACGAAGCTCCCCTGCCCGTCCACCTCGTCGAGATGGATCCTCGTCTGCCCCACGAGGCAGAGCGTCCTCATCTTCTCCACGACCTGCGTCACGCCATAGGCCCGCTCGAGGACGTCGCGAAGCGTCGCCGGATCGGCGACCGCAGCCAGCCGATAGTCCGACCGCTTGCTCCCCGCGGTATTGGGCCGGTCATACCAGATCAATTCGCTCTTTCCCGAACCGAGTTCCCGGAGCTTGAGCCGGCCGTGGGGGCATCCAAAAAACGTATCTCGCTGGTGGAATGTCGCCGGCGGGGCATCGCTCAGGCGGCGTGCGATCGCGGCAAGGGCGGCCGGATCGCCCACCCTCGCCTTGATCTCGACATTCGTCGGCATGATCAAGCGATCCTTGAGCGTTTCCTCGCGAACACCGCGGCGACGGTGATGCTCGGCACGATGAGGAGTGCGCCCCCGGCACCGAGAAGCACCGCCAGCGGCAGTGGCGCGTCGAATCGACTCCGGCCGGCGAGCGTCTGCAGGACCGCGTACACCAGCACGAGGACACTTCCGGCGATCGCGACCGTGACAACCGACATTCGCCGCCGGGGTGACAGCCCCGCTTGCCGCGCCCCCCAGGCAAGCACCGGAAGCCACTGGAGCGCGTGGATCACGGCGCCGTGGGGAAACTTCGGCACCCCTGCCCGCCCGATCAACTCCGGCGAAAGCCCACGGGCCACCTGAAGATCGCCATACACGCTCCCGCAGATACCGAGGCCACACGAGACGACGAGCAACACGAGCCCACCGCGCGCGGCGACAAGCATGTCAGGGGGAAGCTCGGCAGGCGTGCGAAACAGACGGACCGTGAGATCGACCGCAAGAAGCGTGACCAGAAGGATGAGCACACCCATCGTGTCATAGAGATAGGAATCGAAGGGCGTGGCGCGGTTGAAGTGGCTTGCCACCCCGCGCCAACACTGGAGGTCGATGAGCGCGACTTCGACCAGCAAGGCCCAGGCCGTGCAGGCCGCGAGCGGATCATCCCAACGCCGCCGCGGGAGCTTCGACCAGATCCAACCCAGCGACAGGCTCGTCAGGCCGGTGGAGATGCCAAACAGGATCGGCTTCCGCCAGGTCACAGGCCCTTCCCAGGCGCCCCCGCGGATTCCCCACACCACCAGATGCGCGAGCCCCGAGGCGATGAGAAGGACGCCGAACAAGGCCAGCAGTCGGGCACGAGAGTCGCACCACCATCCGAGCGTCGTGTCGGGCGGGGCCTGGGCGGAGGCCGAAGGGATCGACGGCGGCTTGGCTTCCATGCTGGCGTCGCCCGGGACAGAGCCTGTCATGAGCCCTCCCGGGGCCGAGAACTCACGGGGGGGCATTGTCGGTCGGGGTATCGGCGGAAGAAGACTCGTCTTCCCCGGACAAACGCACAAGCGCGGCGAGGATCCCGCAGATCACCGCCACGATGCCAAAAGCAACCCACTCATTCATGGTGGCATTCTATGCCGACCGAGCGCGCCCCGCCCATGGGGGCGAGTTGCCCAAACCGACTCCCCACGGCGAAGATCGCGGGAGCGTGGCCCGCCGCGCGGCTTCGTGTCCTTCCTGTCACCCCGATTCCCTTCCGGAAACCAAAGCCCGTGAGCCTCCTTCGGCCTTTTCGACGCCACCGCGCCCTCCCCCTCGTGGCACTGCTCCCGCTCGGAATGCCGATTCTGGCGGAGGAGCCCTCGACCTGGAAGAAGCATGTCATCAATCACCGTTCGCCCTTCGAGGCCGTCGGTGTTGCCGACCTCAAC
>JBIIQL010000570.1:0-2845 GCA_044342095.1 Pirellulales bacterium | reverse complement strand
CGACGCGGTTGCCGCCGAGGCGATCAGCCCAAGGCCGGCGAGGACTGCCAGACAGAAGCGGCGTGCGACAAGGCCACCAAACATCGGCTTGCTCATGGAAGACTTCCCGGTTGAACGCTGCGGTTGAATCGGCCGGCGTGCAGGGCACGCTCTGGCGCGGGATGTGGTTGTGCGAAGAGGGCGAAGGTCACTTCCTCGAACGAAGGTATTTGCAAGCCTCGTGCCAAAGGGCTGTAAGGTTTTCGGGAATGCGTTTTTTTCGCAGCGAAACGCGCTCTTGTGAGCTGAAATGAAGGATTCGAGCGGCTTTTTTGGGTTGCTCCCGCTGTTTTTTGGAACTTCGACCGTCGCCCCCACAATGGGTGAGAGCTGTGCGATTTGGTGATTCATTTCGCAGGATCTGCGATATTCGGTTCCCCCGAAGTGTGAGGTTCGGGGGGAGACTGGCGCTGCCGCGTTGCCACCGCAGCCGGGCTTCCACCAGGGGCCTTGAGGAGGATTTTCGTGCTTCAGTCACCCCAGATCAGCCCGACGCTTCAGTCGATCCCGGTCCGGGAGGCTCGCGAGCCGGCGTTTCCCGGTGGAGCCTTACCGTGGTCGCGGGTGATCGGGGAGGCCGAGGTGATGCGTCACCTCGAGCAGGCAATTGTCCGGGTGGGGGCGTTTGACTGCCCCGTGCTCGTCACGGGGGAGACCGGCTGTGGCAAGGAGGAGGTGGCCAGGGCGATCCATGCCGCCGGGGCCCGGGCCGGCCGGCCGTTCGTGGCGGTCAACTGCGGCGCGATCGTGTCGACGCTGGCGGAGAGCCAGCTCTTCGGTCATGCCCGGGGCTCGTTCACGGGGGCCGATGCGAGCACTGCCGGCGCCTTTCGCGCTGCCGACCGGGGGATTCTGTTCCTCGATGAGATCGGGGAGATGCCGCTCGATCTCCAGCCGAAGCTCCTCCGCGTCCTCCAGCAGCGCGAGGTGACGCCGGTCGGCGCTACCAGGCCGATCCCCGTCGATGTCCAAGTCATCGCAGCGACGAATCGGGACCTCGCTGTCGAGGTGGCCGCCGGCAGGTTCCGCGAGGATCTCTTCTATCGGCTCAACGTCATCCACCTCACGATTCCCCCCCTCCGTGCCCGCCGCGACGACATCCCGCGCTTCGTCGAGCACTTCGCTCGGCACTTCGCCGCCATCTACGGCCTCCCGCTGTGGCAGCCCGACGCCACCACGATGGCGCGGTTTGTCGACTTCGCCTGGCCGGGGAACGTGAGGCAGCTCGCGCAGACGATCCAGAGGGTGGCGATCTTCGCCGATCAGGTGGAAGCGATCCTCGACGAAACGTTCGCTGCCTCCGCTCCTCCCCTCGGCATGCCGGCGGCGGCTCCTGAATCGTCGCCGCCGGCTGTTCGCGACATCCCGGCCAAGGAAATGACCGGCCCGGCTCCGGACACGTCGGCGGCTGTAAGGCCAGCCACGATCCTTCCTGTGTTTCAGCTCGACGAGTTGCGGCGTCTGGCGGTCCGTCAGGCGCTCGACGCCGCGGAGGGGCATCGCGGCCGCGCGGCCCAGCTCCTCGGCGTTTCCCCGAACACGATGACGAAGCTCGTCGCCGAAGCCTGCCCCGGCGCCCAGGCCGCGCGTGGCCGGCGGAGTAAGGTCCGCGAGGCGAAGGGGGCCAAGCCGCGGTAGCCGGCGACGGCCCTGTTGCCGCGCGTCACGCCTTTGGCGAGCGGAGCGCCCATGACCCGATCCACGGATCGCTCATCAAAGATCGACTTCATGCCCGGCCGGGATCGTGGCATCGCCTTGAAGTGGGCAAAGAGGGGCTCGAACCCCCGACCCCCTCGGTGTAAACGAGGTGCTCTAACCAACTGAGCTATTTGCCCGCACGGACCCCCGGTGGCTTCTCGGGCCCTCCAGGGAGATTTCAGTGTCGCACAGCCACGGGCACCGCGGAAGCCATCCGCTATGCTCCCCGGCATGAACACCTCCCCGCTGTCCGTCGTGCTCCAGGCCGAAGGCTCCCCCGCCCGAGCCGAGATCCTCGTCGGAAGAGGCTGCGCGTGCGCCACCGCCGTGCTCGAAAGCCCCCAGGGCCCCCGCGACGTTCTCTGGGCCCCCGACGACTACGCCACCCCGGCCGGCCGGCCCTCCGCCGGCGGCATCCCCATCCTCTGTCCCTACCCCGGCAGACTCGCCTCCACCACGATGGAGTTTCAGGGACGATCCTTCTCGCTCCCCCCCGGTGACCAGTTCGGCAGGCCGATCCACGGACTCGCCCATACCCGCCCCTGGCGAATCGTCGAGCAGCAGGACCACCGACTCGTCGCCGAGTTTCGCCTCTCGATCGATGCCTCCGACGCCGTCGAGTCTTGGCCGGCCGACTTCACTCTCACCGCCATCTGGACACTCTCCCCGGACCGGCTCGACCTCGAGCTCGACCTCGTCGCCCACGGCCGTATGCCCGCCGCCCTCGGGCTTCATCCCTACCATCCGATGCCGGTGATCCCAGGCGCCGACCCCGACGCCTGCCAGATCGAGATCCCCGCCACGCGTTTCCAGCCCCAGGAGCAGCTCCTCCCCGTCGGGGACTCGGTGCCCGCGAGCGAGCGGATCGCGTTCCCCGGACGTGTGCCCCTCGGGGGCGTGTCGTTCGACGATCCCTTCTGCGGGCTCTTGCCCGAAGCCGAGGGGAGCGCTGAGCCGATCGTCACGCGGGTCATCGATCCGGCAACCGGCGCCACGATCCGCGCCGCCTGGAGCGCGGAGTTTTCGGCGTGCGTGATCTTCACCCCTCCGCACCGCAAGGCTGTCTGTATCGAGCCCTACACGGTGCTGCCGGGGCAGCGCACGTTCG
>JBIIQL010000074.1:0-10003 GCA_044342095.1 Pirellulales bacterium | reverse complement strand
CCTCGCCGACACCGAGGGCAAGGAGATCCGCGTCCCGACCGCCGACATCGAGGAGACGAGCGTCTCCCGGCTCTCACCGATGCCAGCCAACGTCGCCGAACTCATCGGCGAGGAAAACGTGCCGCACCTCCTCGAGTTTCTCCTCCGGCAGCAGCAGCCACCGGCTGCCCGCTGACCTCGTCACGCCCGCCACGCGCCGCGGAGAAACCGCAGCCAGTTGCCGTGCATCACCTTCCCGATGTCGGCCGGCGAATACCCGCGCTTGGCGAGCATCGTCGGCAGCCGTCCCAAGTCGGCGATCGTCTCCAAATCGTAGGGCGATTGCTCGCGGCCGTAGGCGCCGTCGAGGTCCGATCCGATCCCGATGTGGTCGGCATTCCCGGCGATCTGACAGATGTGGTCGAGATGATCGAGCATCACCTCGAGGTTGCATCCGAGTGGCTCCGGAAGGCTCTTCCCCCGCACCCACCCCGGCACCATCATCCAGGCATCGAGGGCTCCGCCGATCACCGCCCCCCGGGAGACGAGCGCCCGGATCATCTCGTCGGAAAACTGCCGGTTGTGATCGACGAGCGCCCGGCAGTTGTTGTGGCTCGCCCACACCGGGCCAGAATAAATCTCGAGCGCCGTCCAGAACGCCTCGTCGCACAGATGTGTGGCATCGAGGATGATTCCCAGCCGCTCCATCTCCTTGAGCAGCTCCTTTCCCTGGGCATTGAGCGGCGCGCTTGCATCGGTGCCATGGGCATACCGCCCCGGCCCGTAATGCCCGGGCCCGAGCGCCCGCAGGCCATACGCATGCGCGCGCTCGAGATGCGAAAGCGTCACCATCGAGTCGGCACCCTCGAGGGAGAGGATGTAGCCGATCGGCAGCCGCGCCGTGTCGGCGCCGGCCGCGAGCGCCCCCTCCCAGCGCCCCACCTGCGCGTCGAGCCCCGCGGCGTCGACGATCTGGACGAGTTCCCCCGCCTCCTCCATCGCCCGATACCAGGCGAGCTGCCCTTGGGTCTGAGCCCAGGCCTGCTCCGGTGAATGCCACCCCGGCAGCGGGTTGTCGGCCGCCACGAACCGGCCGATCTGCGTCGCCACCACGAGGCCAAAGCCCCCCCGCCGCAGTTCCGGAAACGCCACCGTCGCATTCCCCCGGTCGGGCTTGTCGGTCCATCCCCGCGCTCGCTCCCGGGCGTTGATCTCCCCCACAGGCAAGCGGAGATCCCGATTCCATTCGAGCGCGTTCATCGAGAGATCGAGATGGGCATCGATGGCGAACATGTTCAGCGTCCTCGGAAGGGGGGAAGGAAATCACGGTGGGGCCATGGAGCCTCCGGAACACGCGATCCGATGCCGAAGGAGGGAGGGGTGGCCCGTGCCCCGAAGCGGGCGTAGCCGGCAAGCGGAGCCAGGGATGGCGAAGCGCAGGCGGGTCCGAGTGAGCGCAGGCCCCGGAGGGCCGAAGCGAACGTCCCGCGACGGGGCACGGGCCACCCCGACCGGCGAGCGTTGCCGGCAAGCGGAGCCAGAGATGGAATGAGCGACGCCATCGTCATACCAACCGCGAAAGCACGAGGACGCCGACGAGCCCCACCACTGACACGATCGTCTCCATCACCGTCCAGGTCTTGAGCGTGTCGACGAGGCTCACCTGGAAGTATTCCTTGAACATCCAAAACGCCCCGTCGTTGACGTGCGACAGCGCCAGGCTCCCGGCGCCAATCGCGAGCACCATGAGATTCGGATCGACCTCGCCAGAGGCCACGAGTGGCGCGAGCAATCCCGCCGCCGTCAGCCCCGCCACCGTCGCCGAGCCGACACACACCCGGATCGCCGCCGTCACCAGCCACGCCAGAAACAGCGGTTCGAGAGGAAGCACCCCGAGCGACGCCGCAATCGCCTTGTCGACGCCCGTCTGCACGAGCACCTCCTTGAAGGCCCCCGAGCCACCGATCATGAGGAGGATCGAGGCGACGTCGTTGATCGCCGCCGTATACGTCCCCATCACCTCCGGGATCGTGCGCCCCCGCAACGTTCCCAGCGTCACCGCCGCCAGGCCGAGCGTGACGATCATGACCAAATCGGGGTCGGCAAGAAACTTGATCAGCGACGCCACCTTCCCGTCCGGAGGAACGCGCCACTCGACGAGCGTCGCGATCACGAGCAACACCGCCGGGAGGAGCGCCGTGACGATGCTCACCGCCGTGCCGGGGAGCTTTTCCGGCGCGAGCATCTTCCCCTGGAAGCCCTCGAGCGGCGTGGCCGGCACGGCGGCGAGGAATCGGGAGAACAACGGCCCGGCGATGACCAGCGCCGGTACGGCGACGACGAGCCCGTAGAGGAGCGTCGTTCCCAAGTCGGCTTTGAAGGCCGTCACGAGCGCCGTCGGCGCCGGGTGCGGTGGGAGAAGCCCGTGGGCGACACTCATCGCCGCCAGCGCCGGCATTCCCACCACGAGCGGCGGGAGCCGATAGCGGCCGATACAGGCGAAGATGATCGGCACGAGGAGCACGAAACCGACGCCGTAAAAGAGCGGAATCCCGACGATGAACCCGGTCGCCGCCATCGCCCACGCCATCCGCCGCTCGCCACACCAGCCGACGAGCACCTGGGCGATGCGCTGCGCCGCCCCCGACTCGACGACGATCTTGCCGAGCATCGCCCCGGCGACGATCACGATCGCCAGGTTGCCAAGCGCTAAGCCGATCCCCTTCCGCACCGCGCCGGCGACGTCGGCCGGCGGCATGCCGAGGGCCAAGCCCGCTCCGGCCGAGACAAGGATGAAGGCGAGGAAGGGATGAACCTTCCCCCAGGCCACGAGGAGCACGAGCGCGAGAATTGCGACGGCGACGATCGTTGGCCCCATGATCAGGCTCCGGGGAGGGCCGCCACGAGCGCCCGCGCCCGCGAGGCCAAGTCGTCGAAGCGCCCCGCCGCCACCTCTTTGGAGTCGATCAGCTGCGATCCGATCCCGACACAGTGCGCGCCGGCGGCGAACCAGCCGGCGAGATTGCCACGGTCGGCCGTCACTCCGCTCGACGGCATGAGCCGCAAGTGGGGGCACGGGCCGCGCACGGCCTTGAGGAACGCCGGACCACCGAGGGCATCGGCGGGGAAGACCTTGATCACCGCCGCACCGAGCCGATCGGCCCGGATCATCTCCGTCACCGTGCCGGTGCCTGGGCACCAGGCAAGATCCCGCCCGGCGCACCACTTCCCCACCTCTTCGTCGAGGTGCGGAGCGACGAGAAACGCCGCGCCGGCGGCGTGAAACGCCTTCGCCTGGGCCACGTCGAGGATCGTCCCGGCGCCGAGGATCATGCCGGGGTGGATGACGGCCGCGCGGCTCACCATCTCGGCGAACACGTCGAGGGCTTCAGCCGTGCGGTTGGTGAACTCGACGACCCGCAGCCCCGCGCTGTCGAGCGCCCCGAGGACCTTCATCCCGGCCTCGGCATCGCTGCAGGTGAACAGCGGCAAGGCCCGCTGCGCGGCCAATCGGGCGATGATCTCGTCTCGCTGCATCACGGGCTTGGATCTCCACCGGGGATAGCGACGCGTCAGGCCAACTCGAAGATCGCCTCAATCTCCACCGGAATATTGCCAGGCAGCGATCCCATCCCGACGGCACTGCGGACACCGGCGCCGGCATCGGCTCCCCAGATCTCGGCGAACAGCTCGCTGCACCCGTTGATGACGTACGGATGGCGGGCGAAGTCGTCGGTGGCATAGACCATCCCGAGCACCTTCACGACCCGACGCACCCGATCGAGCCCGTCGAGATTGGCAAGGAGCGTGGCGAGGATCGTCAGCCCCACCTGCCGCGCCGCGGCCTTCCCCTGGTCAGCATCGAGATCGCGCCCCACCCGCCCGACCATGAGCGTGCCATCGGGGAGGAGCGGACCGTGCCCGGAGACATAGAGAAGATTGCCGACCGTGACACACGGCTTGTAGACGCCAGCCGGCGCCGGCGCCGGTGGGAGCACGAGGCCAAGAGACTCGACAAGCGACTCAAACCGCTTTTGAACCGGCTGCGACACGGGATACCTCACGGGCTGGGAAGTGACGGGGAACGAGCGGTTCAGAAGCGGCCCTCCCCAACGGAGCCAAGAGAATACCAAACGCCGTGCGAGCGTCAGCAGATCCGCGGCAGCTGCTCGCCGAGCGGCATCGGCACGATCCGCGTCCCGCCATAGGGCGTCCGGGCCACGACGAGCCCGGGATGGTCGGCGACCACGCGCCCGATCCGCGCCGCCTTCCTCCCGAGCGGATCGTCCCGCAGGGCGGCAAGCGCCACGTCGGCCTCCGCCGCCGGTACCACCGCCACGAGCTTTCCTTCATTGGCCACCAGGAACGGATCGAGGCCGAGGATCTCGCAGGCGGAGGCGACGACCGGGTCGACCGGCACCGCCGCTTCGTCGAACTCAAGGCCCAGGCCCTTCCCCGCCACGATCTCCCCGAGCGTCATCGCCAGGCCGCCACGGGTCGGGTCGCGGAGGAGGGAAACGTCGGGGCAAACGGCCAGGAGCGCGGCGACGAGCCGGTGAAGCGGGGCGGAATCGGTCTGAATCGGCGCCTCGAAGGCGAGCCCCTCGCGGACGCTCATCACCGCCATTCCATGATCGCCGACGGTGCCGCTGAGAAGGATCACATCTCCCGCCTCCGGAGCCCGGCGCCCCACGCGCGAGCCGGCCGGCACCAGGCCGATGCCGGCGGTCGTGATCGAGAGGCCATCCCCTCGTCCGCGCTCGACGACTTTCGTGTCGCCGGTGACGATCTCCACGCCGGCCGTCCGCGCCGCCCGTGCCATGTCGGCGACGACGCGCGATAGCAACCCGATGTCGAGCCCCTCTTCGAGAATGAATGCGGCCGAGAGGGCCACAGGTCTCGCTCCACGCATGGCGAGATCGTTGACCGTGCCGTTGACGGCCAGGTCGCCGATCGACCCGCCGGGAAAGACGAGCGGCTGGACGACGTAGGCATCGGTCGAGAACGCGAGACGCTCCCCTCCGCCACTCGATAACCATGCCGCCGGAAGGACCGCCGAGTCGCCGAGGTCGGCGAGGACGGAATTGGTGAAGGCGGGGAGAAAGACGCGCTCGATGAGCTCGCGCGTCAGCACGCCGCCGCCACCGTGGCCGAGAACGATCCGATCGTGGTGGGGACGCGGCGACGGGCAGGCCGGCTGCGTCATGTCGAGGCGGTCGTCGCTCACGGGCGCCCCTCCCGGGCCGCCGCGAACCGGCCGGCATGGTAATAGGCGGCGCACGTTCCCTCCCCCGACACCATCGTCGCCCCCAGTGGCGTCCGCGGCGTACACTCCCGGCCGAAGGCGGGGCACTCGTTTGGCTTGATCGCGCCGCGGAGAACGTCCCCGGCCCGACAGAGCGTCGACTCTGCAGTCACGACTCCGCCCACGGCGAACCGGCGCTCGGCATCGAAGGGGGCATACCGCTCGGCAAGCTTCCAGCCACTGCGGGGAATCGTGCCGATCCCCCGCCAGGTGCGGTCACACGGCTCGAACACTTCGGCGATCACGGCCCTCGCGACGGCGTTCCCCTCCTCCGTGACGACGCGCGGATAGGCATTCTCGAGTTCGTGCCTCCCCGCCTCGAGTTGCACGACCGTCCGCCTGATGCCTTCAAGGAGGTCGAGCGGCTCGAAGCCCGTCACGACGATCGGCACGCGATAGCGATTGCACAGTGGCGGATACTGCAGAGTTCCCATCACGCTGCAGACATGCCCTGCGGCGAGGAACGCCTCCACCCGGTTCCCCGGCGACTCCATGACCGCCGCGATCGCCGGCGGCACGAGGACGTGCGACACGAGAACCGAGAAGTTTTTCACACCGCCGCGCTCGGCGAGGCGGACGGCCATGGCGTTGGCCGGAGCGGTCGTCTCGAAGCCGATCGCGAAAAACACCACCTCGCGGTCGGGATGCTGGCGCGCCAGTTCGAGGGCATCCAGCGGCGAGTAGACGACGCGGACGTCGCCGCCGGCCGCCTTGACGCTGAAGAGATCGCCGTGCGAACCGGGGACGCGGAGCATGTCGCCGAACGAGCAGAAGATCGTCCCCGGCAGGGCCGCGATCACAAGCGCCCGATCGACCATCTCGAGCGGCGTCACACACACCGGGCAGCCGGGGCCATGGATCAATTCCACCTCCGGCGGAAGGAGCTGATCGAGGGCGCTGCGGATGATCGAGTGCGTCTGGCCGCCACACACCTCCATGATCGCCCACGGGCGCGTCACGATCTTGCCGATGCCGTCGGCGAGGCGCCGAGCCGTGTCGCCGTCGCGGTATTCGGTCAGATGCTTCATCGCCGCGGCGCCTCTCCGGGGGGAAGCGGGCAGGGAATCGGTTCGCCGTCGGGAGCTTCGCCGCGGATCTCCGCGAGCCCCTCCTCGAGGAGCCCCATTTCGGCAAACGTCCGCAGCGTCTCGAGCGCCAGAGCCTCGTCGATCCGCGAAAGGGCGAAGCCGACGTGAACGATCGTGTAGTCGCCGACAAGGGCCTCGGGAACATAGGCCAGGCAGACGTCGCGGACGACGCCGCCGAAGTTCACCTTCCCCATCCGCGTTCCTTGGTCTTCACGGATCGATTCGATCCGCCCCGGCACGGCCAAACACATGCTCGTTCCCTCCCGCCCCCTGGCGAGCCTTCGATTCACCCGGGCCGCGGTGGAGGCGCCGGGGCAGGCTGAGCCGACGTCTCGGAATCCTGTTCACACCCCGCCGTGACCGTCGGACGGACCCAGATCAGACCATCGACAACCCGACACGGCCAGACCTCGAGGCAGCGATGGGGCGCCGTCAGCCCTCCCCCGGTGTCGATGTCGAAGCGGTAGGCATGCCACCGGCAGACCAGCGCGTCGCTCCCACGGTCGATCGAGGCAGTGTCGAGCGACAACCCGGCGTGGGCACATCGGCTGCGAAAGGCCCGCAGCCCCCCCTTTCCCCGCACGACGATGCCCGGCACGTCGCCGGCCATGAACGGAATCGGCTGCCCATCCGTCACCGCCATGACCGCCATGACCGCCGGCCCGACGTGCCACCCCGGCGCCGGCCAGCGTTCGCCATCGCCCGACAGCGGCGAGGGGGACGCTGCGGCAGCGCTCGCCGTGGGGTGAGCGGTGGTCGCGGCAGCGACGCCAAGCAGGTCCTCGAGGATTCTCCGGCACACCCCCTCGACCGCCTCCTCGACGGCCGGGGAGAGGGGCTCGCCGTACTCGAAGCGCTCCCCTTCGATCAGCAGCACGGTCACTTCGGCCGGATAGGCCTCGGCCAAACGCCAGCGAGCGAAGGCGAGCGCATGATCCCACCGGAGGGCATGGACGCTGATGCCGGAGGGGGGAGGCAGTTGCTCCACCTCCGCGCCGCGAAGCTCGATGAGCGTCCCTGGCATGCTCCCGGAGCGACAGGCATCGACGACGATCACCTGCGGCACGGAGCGCATCGCGGGGGCGACGTCGATCCCCGCCGTGGCAGCGTCCACGCAGCCGACGCCGGCGGGGAGCCCGCGGGCCGTGAGGCGTCGGACGACTTCCGGGCCCACCCCGTCGTCGCCCCGGAGAAGATTCCCACAGCCAATGATCAGAGTCCGCACGCCCCCTCCCGTCCCGCTCGGCAAGCCGACCGGGGAGTCGGTCCCCATCGCGCCTTCGCCATGCCGCCGCGCCCGGTCTGACGAGATGGTTTCGAATCGACCGAGTCGAGTCTACGCCTGTCATTCCCCACCACCAACCGTGCCGGACGGTACGATCTCTCACAGCGGGCCTCCTCCCTGGGCGATGACACCCCGCAACCCACCGAGCTGGCGTCACGGCCGATCCTCTCGAGACCTCCATGCACGAGCTTTCGATCGTCACCGCGGTCATCGACGAGGTGTCGAAGCTGGTCGCCGGCGCCGGAGGGGGCCAGGTGGTGTCGATCACGCTCCGCATCGGGAGATTGTCGTGTGTTCAGGAGGGAATGCTGCGGTTTTGCTTTGATCTTGCCTGTGCCGATTCGGAGCTCTCGGGGGCCCGGCTCGAGATCATCGACGTGCCGGTGCGGATTTGGTGCCCGGCCTGCGGAGCGGAGCGGGAGCTACCGGGAGTTCAAAGCCTCGCCTGCCCGGAGTGTGGTCGATTGAGCGGCGACATCCGGGCCGGCCGGGAGCTCGACTTGGAATCGATCGAATTGGAGCCGCTCCCCACGCCACTGACCGAGCAGACCGCCGCCGATCAGACCGCGATCCCACCGTCATCCATCGAGCCTGACTCGCCCCAGCCGTAATCCCTTCAACAAAGAGACGAGCCATGATCCAGCCCCGGATCCTCGAGGTGCGGACGAAGATCCTCAAAGTCAACGACGAGACGGCCCGCGCGATGCGGCGGAGGTTTGAGGCGGCCGGAGTGCTCGTCGTGAACCTCGTCTCCAGTCCGGGAAGTGGCAAGACGGCGCTCCTCGAGGAGACCCTCCGCCGACTGAAGGACCGGGGGATGTCGGTGGCGGCGATCGTCGGCGACCTCGAGACCGACAACGACGCCCGGCGGCTGGCCCGCAGTGGCGTGCCGGTGCGGCAGATCGAGACGCACGGGCTGTGTCATCTCGAAGCGGCGATGATCAACGAGCGTCTGGCCGGCTGGGAGCTGGCTGGCCTCGAGATCCTGTTCATCGAAAACGTCGGCAATCTCGTCTGCCCGACGAGCTGGGATCTCGGCGAGAGCGTCCGGGTGGCGCTGTTGTCGGTCACCGAAGGAGAGGACAAGCCGCTCAAGTATCCCGGGCTCTTCAACACCTCCGACCTGGCGGTGATCACGAAGACCGATCTCGCCGAGGCGGTCGGCTTCGATCGGGCGGTCGTGCTTGCGAACATCGAGCAGGTCCGGCCGGGAATGCCGGTGCTCGAAGTGGCGACGAAGACGGACACGGGCATCGACCCCTGGATCGAAGCCCTCCTCGCCCGTCGAGTGGCTCTCTTGAACAGCCGCTGAGTCCGGCGGGGCTGGCCCTAACCCTTCCGATGGCGTCGTGTTCCAAGCATCATCGCCGCCCCGGGCCTCAATCCGGCCCAGCCATCCACCCGGCTTGAACCCGCAGGCGTAAGACGTTATCTTACAAGGATGCACACGCGCGTTTCGAGCAAAGGGCAGATCGTTCTTCCGGCGGCCGTTCGGCTCCAGGATGACATCCGGCCTGGCCAGGAGTTCGAGATCGAGAGGATCGACCGCGGCGAGTATCGACTGCGGCGGTGCGAACCGTCGCCGAATGAGGGGCTCGCGGACTGGCTGCTTTCCTGCCCGGAGAAGGGCTTCTTCGTGGGCGTAGATTCAGCGTCGACCGACGAGTTGTGAGCCGCCGTGAACTACCTCGTTGATGCCAATGTTCTCAGCGAACTGACGAGGCCGCGCCCTGATGCGACGGTCGTCGACTGGCTCCGTCGTTATGAACGCCAGATCGCCATCGATCCGATCATTCTCGGTGAGTTGAGGTTCGGGATCGATCTCCTCCCGTCGAGCGGGCGGCGCAAGCGGCTGGAAGCATGGTTCGAAAGCGGTGTCGGCCGGATCACCTGCCTCGATTGGACAGCCGAGACCGGCCTCCGCTGGGCAAAACTCCTTGCGGAGATGCGTTCGGCCGGAACGGCCATGCCGATCAAGGACAGTCTGATCGCCGCAAGCGCACTCGCTCACGGCCTGACGGTCGTCACTCGCAACGTCACCGACTTCCGCAAGGCGAAGGTCAAAGTCCTCGACCCCTTCGGGGCGTGAGTCAACCTCCGGCTGCGTGCGCCGGCAGGCTTCCCTCCGCCGCGGAACTGACGTTCTCTCAGGACCGGCAGGCCCCGGCCCGGCGGCCGGCACAGAGAGGTTGCCAGCGGCCCCGGCAGGACCGATACTTCCCCCCGGTCTTCAGCTCACGAAAGGGGAATGTCCATGTCGATCCACCGCCGCCTCGTTACCACGCTCGTTGCCCTCTTGGCCCTCCCCCTCGTCGTCGCGGCGCCGCAAGGTGCCGTCGCGGCCGA
>JBIIQL010000569.1:0-2847 GCA_044342095.1 Pirellulales bacterium | reverse complement strand
CCTTTCAGGTGCCCGACGTTCTCGTCGGGGCCCGTGAAGTGGTCGCCGCCGGCGGGAGCCTGACGAAGGAGCCGGAGCCAGAGGATGGCCAGCCTCCCCATCTGGCGATGTGCGTCGACCCGGAAGGGAACGAGTTCATGCTCTCGCGGAAGCGGGGCGGCTGAACGGTCGTTGGGTGGGCTTGGCTTCAAGCGCGTCGACCAGCCATCCATCCGCCAACAACGCTTCGGGGTCGACCGTGCCCCGTCGCCGGACGTTCACCTCGGCCATCCATGGCCTCGGCTCACTCCGCGCCGCCTACGCTTTCGCCCTCCGGGCTTCGCTTGCCGGCGAGGCCGGCTCTCGGAGCACGGTCGACCCCTCGCTTACCCCGCACAAAGAGCTCGTCGTTGCCATTGCAGAGGGCGAAGCGGGGGCGGCGAACACTCGAAGAGAGCAACCCCGTCACTCACTCCGCAGATACGCAAGCAGATCGCGAATCTCGTCGAGCGTGAGGGTGTCGAGGAGCCCCTCGGGCATGAACGAGACCTTCGACGGCGTTGTCGATTCGAGTTCGTGGATCGTGAAGCGGACTTCGCTCCCGCCGGGGTCGTTGGGATCGGTGGCGACCATCACCGTGTCGCCGGCCATGTTCACCGTCCGACCGGTGAAGGTCGTGCCGTCGGTTTTGACGTACTGCTGGAGAGCATATTGTTCGTTGATCACCCGGCTCGGCTCGAGGATGTTTTCGAGAAGATCTCGCGTCGAATAGCGGCGGGCGGCCGTCGTCAGATCGGGGCCGGCCCGTCCCCCCTCCCCCTGGAAGCTGTGGCAGACGATGCAGGTGGCCGCGGCGTAGAGCTTGCGGCCGTTGGCGGCGTCACCGTGCTTCCCCGCGCTCGTGTCGGTGGCGGGCTCGATCTCTGAGGCGAGGTCTTCGAGCTTCCACTTCTGGACCAATGGCCGCGACGTCGCCGGGAGGACGGCGGCCGGCTTCCGTGCTGCCTCGATCCGCGCCGCGTGGATCGCCTGCTCCTCGGAAGAGAGCATCGCGATCGCTTGGTGAAGGAGCGAGTCGCGTACAGCCCGAGCTGTGAATCCCCCCTTCCAGTTCGGCACGCGCTCGAGCGCGAGGCTCAGAAATCGCTCGCGGAGGGCTGGGGTCCAGGTGGGCGACGCTGCCGAGGCAACGAGTGCCCGGACGTAACCGATCTGCTCTTCCTGGGTGCGGGCGGCGGCGAGGAGGTCGAGCGTGGGGGAAATGAATGACGGGCTCTTGAGGGCGGCACAGAGAGCCACAGTTCCCTCGTTGACGCGCCGGTCGGGGGAGGGGAGTGCTGGCTCGAGGGTTGCGATGAGCTTCGCTGCTGCCTCCGGCGAGAACATTCCGTGGCGCGAGGCTGAGATCGTGAGGATCCGCAGATACCAGGTCTGCTCGTCGGGAGAGAGCGTGGCGAAGTCGAAGCGGGCGAGTCTTTCGAGGATCTCTGGCTGAAGGCTCTTGTCGCCGGCGGTGGCACGGGCGAGGGAGAGAAGGGCCTCAAGCGCTATCCGTGGTGAGGACTCGGCGAGAGCCCGGGCTTTCCAGGTCTCGACCGGTTGCCATTCGATGGCCGCGCGGGCGGCGGCCCGGATCGCCCGATCGGCGTGGCCAAGGTGCGGCCAGGCGGTGGCGATGGCGGCGGGTTCGCGCTGGCCATGAAAGCGCTCGAGGCTGATCCGCAGGTCGCGAAGCGCGGTCGTGGCGTCGTCGGGCGCGGGGGGACTCGTGACCGCGTGGAGAGCACTGGTGGCGGTCACCCGATAAAGCCCCGACTGTGTGCCACGGCCGCCGGTGAGAAAGTAGAGGGCGTGGTCGGTAGGAGAGACGGCGACATCGGCGATCGGGAGGCCTTGAGCGCTCAAGAACGGCTCGGCCTCGGCCGAGTGGGTGGCGCCGCTTGGCTCGAGGTGGATCGCGAACATCCGCCCGTAGCTCCAATCGCAGGCGAAGAGGGCCTCGCGGTAGCGGAGCGGGAAGGCGGCGTCGTAGCCGAAACAGATCCCGGTGGGGGAGCCGGGGCCGATGTCGAGGATCGGCGGCTGGATCTCCTCCCAGTCGGGCTTCCAACTCCAAAGCATCTCGCCGGCCCGTCCTCCCCAGCCGCTGTCGCTGCCACTGAGAATCTGTCGAATCGCGGTGGGGCGGTAGTTGGGGAGCCCTAAGTCGTTTTCGAGATCGCTGTCGAAGGTGAACAGATCGCCTTGGCGGTCGAAGGCGAGGTCGTAACCGTTGCGGAGCCCCATGCAGACGACCTCGAGGTTCTTCCCATCGAGGTCGGCCCGGGCCACCCACCCGCCGCAGTAGGGAGTGTCGGTGAAGGGAAAATCCCAGCTGTCTCGGTTCCAGAGCTTCGGCGTCCGGATGCGGTCGCCGGGGAGGCCGTTGCGGTCGCCGCTGACGAGATAGATCGACCGGCCGTCGGGCCCAGGGATGACGGCGTGGTAGCTGTGTTCGTACCAGTTCGCGGCGTCGCCCGAGGCACGGGGAAACTCGAGGAGCGTCTCGGCGGCGTCGAGCCGGTCGTCGCTGTCGCTATCGCGGATGCGGAGGAGGACGTCGGGGCGGAAGCGTTCGGGTTGGTGGTCGCCGTGTTGGATGAGGTAGAGCGCGCCGTCGATGAAGGCCATCCCCTGGGAATGCCCCCAGACTTCGGAGACGACCTCCACGACCGGCTCGGCCGTGGAGCCGATCGGTGGCGGGGTGACCCGGAACAGCCGCGGCCCCTGATCGGAGGCGTAGATCCGGCCACGCGCGTCGAAACAAAACGCCACCCACGATCCGAGTTCGCGGGGAACCGACAGGACACGTTCGACGGCAAACCCCTC
>JBIIQL010000073.1:0-10021 GCA_044342095.1 Pirellulales bacterium | reverse complement strand
GCTTCGAGGTCGCCCGACGGGTGAAGGCGGGGGCGCCCGGCGTCCGCCTGGTGATCACGAGCCCTTCGGCCGACACCACCCATCAAGCTCGGGCGAGGGCGGCCGGCGCCGTCAATTGCATCCCGGAGAGCGGCACGGCCCAGGAGTTCGTGGCGGCGATCCGCCGCGCCGCCGCGGGGCAGGCCCCGGCCCCCACCGAGCCGTTCTCGCTCGTGGGCGCCAGGCTCGCCGCCACCGGGGCCGACGGGGCCGATCGCCATCTCACGCTCCGCGAGCGGCAGGTGCTGAGGCATCTCGCCTATGGCCTGAGCAACGACGAGATCGCTGCCTCACTCGGGATCGGGCTGGAGACGGTGAAGACGCACATCCACAAACTGCTGAGAAAGATGTCGATGCGCGACCGCACCCAGGTGGCGGTGTGGGCGGTGAAGAACGGCGTCGTGTGAGCGCTCTTTCGATCACACCTTCTCGAGCTTCGTCACCCGTCCGGTGGCAACCCACTCCGCGACGAAGATGTCGCCCGAGGGGGTGAAGCAAGCGTCGTGCGGGTGGACGAACTCCCCGTCGACCCACTTGTCGGGTTGGCCGCGGAGGTTTTCCACGGCGCCCAAGCGGGCGACTGCTTCGCCGAGCTTCGCCACCGGCTTGTTGTCGGGCCCGAGGAGCGTGACGCAGGCCTTCAACTCCGGGACGACGAGGAGATCCTTCCAGCTGTCGACGTTCGCCGGCAGTCCGAAGTGGGGAAGCGTCTCCTTGTAGACGCCATCCATCGAGAACACCTGGAGCGTGTCGTGGGCCCGGTCGGTGACGACGATCGTCGGTTCGCGTCCCGGCCGGCGATCGACCCACAGGCCATGGGCCGTGTTGAACGTCCCCTGCCCGTCGCCGGCGCCACCGAAGCAGCTGACCCAGGTCGCGTTCTTGTCGTAGCGGTGGATCTTGAAGGTGCCGTAGCCATCGGCGAGGAGGAAGCCGCCGTCATCGAGGAAGGCGACGTTCGTCGGCAGGAAGCCCTCGCGCGACCAGGTGGGCGTCGTCGAGACATCCTCGCCGGCGGCGTAGCAGCCCGACTCCATCGGGGCCTTGCGAAACCACACCGTCTCGCCATCGAGCGTGAGCTTCGCGAACGCCTTCACCTGCTGATAGGCGCAGACGTAGAGGAACTCCCCATCCCCTTCCTTCCGCACCTCGATGCCGTGGCCCCCACCCTGAAACTGGCTGCCGAAGGCGCGGATGAACTTCCCGGCGGCGTCGAAGACGAAGATCGCCGGATGGTCCTTCTGCTCCTTCCGTCCCTCGTGGATGACGTAGAGATTCCCCGCCGCATCGACGGCGACATTGTGGGTCGTCTGCCAGGTGTAGCGATCGGGGAGTTGCGGGAAGTGGTGTTTGACGCGGAACGTGTGCTCACCGGAGCCGATGATCGTTTCCTTCCCCGATTGACGCACCCGGGCGAGGGCCGGGTTGGCCGCGGCGGCTGCAGCGCCGAGCGCGAGGGCTCCGGTGAAACCACGGCGGGAGAGACGCGGCTGCGTGGAGGTGGGACGAGTCGGCATGGTCAATGGCTCCGGACGGCAAGGAGAGTGCTGGGGGCGGGGTTCGAGCAGGAGGAGAACCATGGCCTGCGATCGAGAAGTTCCCCCCCGAAGTTTTAGTTCCCCGACGACGGGCCGCCAAGCGACGCCGGAAGGGATCGGCGAGCCTTCTCACGCCAAGACGTCTTGGATCACCCGGCCATGGACGTCAGAGAGGCGGAAGTCGCGGCCGCCGAAGCGGTAGGTGAGCTTCTCGTGGTCGACGCCGAGGAGATGGAGAACCGTCGCCCACAGATGGTGGACCGTGACGGGATGTTCGACGGCGTGGTAGCCGAGATCGTCGGTAGCGCCGTAGATCGATCCCCCCTTCACCCCACCCCCGGCAATCCAGACGCTGAATCCGAACGGATTGTGGTCGCGGCCGTCCGACCCTTGCGCGAACGGCGTCCGGCCAAACTCTCCCGCCCAGACGACGAGCGTCTCCTCGAAGAGACCGCGACGTTTCAGGTCGTGGATGAGTCCTGCGATCGGTTGGTCGACCTGCCTGGCCATCTCGGCATGGCCGGTCTTCAGGCCACCGTGCTGGTCCCAGGGGTTGCCGATCTGGCCGAGTTCGGCGGGGCGCGGAAGGCAGGTGAGCTCGATGAAGCGCACGCCGCGTTCGACGAGGCGACGGGCGAGGAGACACTGCCGGCCATACTCGGCCGTCTCCCGCACCGGCGAATCGATCCCGTAGAGGGCCTTCGTCGCGGCCGACTCTCCACGGATGTCGACGAAGCCCGGCACGGCTGCCTGCATCCGGGCTGCGGTCTCGTAACTGTGGATCGCCGCTTCGAGGCGCGGGTCGTCGCCGGTGGTCGCGAGATGGCGGCGGTCGAGGCGCTCGACGACGCGCATCCGCGCTTCCTGGCTCGAGAGCGGCTCACGTGGCCGGATGTTGGCGATCGGGTCGGCGGCCACCGGATCGAGGAGCGTCGCCTGGTGCGTCGCTGGCAGATAGCCGTTGCCGTAGACGCCGACGCCCCCCAGCGGAGACCCGCCGCCAGCGAGGACCACGAACCCCGGCATCTCACGGCAGTCGCTCCCCAGCCCGTAGGACATCCAGGCCCCGGCGCTGGGATGGCCGGCGAGGGAAAAACCGCTGTGGAGGTGATAATTGGCCTGGGCGTGTTCGTTGGCGGGGCTGGTCATCGAGCGGATCACGGCCAGGTCGTCGGCACAGCCGGCGATGTGAGGAAAAAGCTCGCTCACCGGCAGACCACTTTCGCCCCGTCGCTTGAACTCCCACGGACTCGCCATGATCGTGCCGTTGGCGTTGAACATCGTCGGTTTCACCGGCACCGGCATCGGCTTGCCATCGTCGATCGCCAACCGCGGCTTGGGGTCGAAGGAGTCGACGGCCGAGACACCCCCCGACATGAAGCAGAAGATCACGCTTCGCACGCGGGGCTGGGGGCCAGCAACGCGGGGCACCGCGCCAAGATCGCCGCGGGCCGCGAGCGCGGAGAGGGCGACGGCGCCAAAGCCGGTCGAGGCCCCGGCGAGGAATTGACGGCGCGGAATCCCCCAGCCGGGAGTGCCGTGCCGCCGGGCGTCATTCGACATGGATGAACTCCTTCAGACAGAGGATCGCGTGAGCCATGTCTCCCCACGCCAGCGCCTCGGCTTCGGCCGCGGGGCGTGGCGAGCCGTCCGGAAGACTGGCCAGAGGGGCACGGACGGCGGCGAGGTGGGCCAGGAGGAGCGCCGTCTCCTCGCTGTCGGGGAGGCGAGCGAGGGCGCGAAGCATCATCTCCCGCAGCCGGGCCTCGTCGGTGTCTGGCGTGGCGGCGACGCTCGCGCCCCATTTCGTCGCCTGATCGAGGACGAATGGGTCGTTGAGCATCGCCAGAGCCTGCACCGGGCCGCCGGTGACATCACGCGTGCCGCGGGTCGTCGTCGGCTTCGGGGCGTCGAAGACTTCGAGGAACGGATTGGAGGCGTTGCGGCGGATCCTTTGATAGAGACTGCGGCGTCGGTTGCCGTCGAGCGGGCCGACCGGCCCCCCTCCCTCGGTCTTCGCCGTGTGGTAGACGTCGATGCCGGGGCCTCCCATCGTCAGATCGAGTTGGCCTGAGGTGGCGAGCATCGAATCGCGGATCGATTCGGCATCGAGGCGACGGAGCGGAGCGTGGGAGAGAAGTTCGTTTTGGGGATCGGTCTGCGTCGCTTCGGGAGATGGCACGGCCGATCCGCGGAAGGCCCGACTCAAGACCATCCCCCGCAGGGCCCGCTTCACCGACCAGCCCTCGTCGATGAAGCGGCCGGCGAGCCAGTCGAGGAGATCGGGGTGCGTGGGGAGGGCACCGAGAAGCCCGACGTTGTCGGTGGTGACGACGAGGCCTCGGCCGTAGACATGGTGCCAGAGTCGATTGACCATGACGCGGGCAAGGAGATCCCGTCCCGGTCCGACCGCCTCGTCGGCCAACTGGAGCCGGCCGCTCGGGGCCTTCGCGGCCTCGGCCTGCTCCGCGTACGGGGCGCTTCCAAACAGCGACAAGCCGCGTCTGGGCACGAGGGCGGCCGGGCGGGTGTGTTGGCCGCGAATGAAGATCGGGGCATCGTAGCCCGCGGCCTCGAGGACGCCCGGCGCCCGCCGCGCAAGCGGGATCGCGCGTTCGATCGCCCGGTAACGCTCGACCGTCGCCGCGAGCGCCGGCAACTCGGGGAGCATGGTGGGGAGGAGCCGACTGCGGCCGGCGAGGTCGAGGAGGGCCCGGCCGTCGTCGTCGAGCGTGTCGTCGCGCCAGGCCCGAATCGTATCGCCGAGGCGCGTCGCCATCCGGGCGGCAAGTTCGGCGGCAGTTTTCGGTGGAGCGCCGTCGAGGAACGGCGCCGCGGCGAGGAACGTGTCGCGCGGGGGCTCGGGGGCATCCCCCTTCATGACGGCGGCGATCCCGAAGAAAGCCCGCTCGGCCGGGTCGGTGGCGAGCTCCACGTAGGCACTCGAGCCACGGCGGTAGTTCGTGTCGAGACGGATCCAGCCGAGGTCGTCGCGGTCGGGACGCACCGCCGGATAGATTCCCCCGTTGCCGATCGGATAGTTCTCGATGACGAGCCGGGCGACGGCCCCCCGACCGAGAACGCGAACGTAGACGCTGTCGGTGTCGATGACGAACCGAGGCGACTGAAAGACCCCGCTTTGGTGACTGCTGAGCAGATGCGTGTGGATCCCGGCCGGAAGGATGCCCGCGATCACCGCCTCGCCATCGGGAACGATGGTGAACGCCCCGTTGCCCGTCGGCTCAGGCCCGAGCCCCGGGCCGTGACGGAACCACGACGCGTGGTCGGGACCACGCAGATCCCAAAGCGGAGTGGCTCGCGCGCTTGTCTCGGTGCGCGCCCGGCGATCGGCCTCGAGGGTCGCGGCGAGCGCGTTCCACGTGGCGGGCCAGGCGTCGGTCGGCGTCGCCGTCAGCTTGGCCCAGGCATGAAAGGGATTCGCAGGGTCGTTGCTGGCCGCGGTGAGGAGCGGCCCGAGCGGATCCCTTGCGGGGGTTTCGGCCACACGCAGCTCGGAGGAGATCCGATCACGCTCGGCACGGAGATGGAGCAGCGAAGCTTTCGTGGCCGCGTCGAGCGTCGCGAGAAGCTCGTCGTCGGTCACCCCTTCCGGGCCGGCGCGAAAGGACGCCGCGATCTCCTCGGGCGACAGTGCCCGGTCGTAGGCCCGCGCTTCGTCGATCTCGCCGGCGAGCGGCGGATTGATGTCGGAGAGACGCTGCCCGAAGAGGAATCTCGCCCCACCCGCCTTGAAGGTCCATGGCGATCCCTTCGTGGTACGCTCGCCATACGGCACGCCGTTGCGGTAGAGGGCGATCGAGCCATCGGCGGCCCAGGCGATGGCGACATGGATCGATTCGCCGGGGCCGGCCGTTTCCTCCGTGCCCCCTGGATCGGCCGTGCGGTTGAAAAAGTCGCTCCCCGCCAGCCAGTGACGCGGCGTCATTTCGCCAAACACGATCGAATCGAAGAACCGTCCCTCCGGCATGTCGAGCCCGATCACCCCGCCACCGCGCTGATCGAGATTGGCAAGGGACACCCAGGCCTCGAGCGTCTTTTCGGTCAGATCTCGCGGGAGTGCTTTCGTGCGCATGTTCGCCCCGACGCCGTCGAGAACGAGCCGGCCGTCACGGACGACCGCACCTCCGAGCAGTTCGCCATCGAGCCCTCCGAGACTGTCGCGCGTGTCACCCGTGAAGCTCCAGCGGGCGATCGGAGCCGGAAGCGCGGCCGCCAGCGGTTCGAGCCCCCGTTGCGCGAGGGCCGCGGCCCTCGCGGGCTGCTCAATCCGATCGACCGCCGCGATCACCGCGGCTTGCTCGGCGCGGAGGGCGGTCGCCCGCGCCATCCGCTCGGCCTGTGCCGAGAGCCGGGCGGGAAGCTTCTCGGCCGCCTCGAGCCACGCCGTCACGAGGCCGTCCTTGATCGAGGCTTTGAGCGCCGTGAGTTCTGCGTCGGCAGCGCCGAGCGTTTCCGCTCGATCGAGGATCACCTGCCCGGGACGGCTGCTCGTGAGGATCCCGGAGAGGGCATAAAAGTCTTCCTGCGTCACGGGGTCGAACTTGTGATCGTGGCAGCGGGCGCAGGCGGCGGTGAGACCGAAGAAGGTCTTCGAGTAAACGTCGATCTGGTTCTCGATCACCTTCACCTGATCGTCGAGGGCATCGACCGGCACGAAGCCGAGCTCCACCATCCGCAGATGCGCCGGGCCGATCGCCGACTCATTGAAGCCCTCGGCGGCGTTCCAACGCGGATCGGGGAGGAGATCGCCGGCGATCTGCTCGCGGACGAACCGGTCGTAGGGGAGATCGTCGTTGAAGCTCCTGACGAGGTAGTCGCGGTAGCGCCAGGCATTGGGAAGCTCGGGGTCGCCCTGACTCCCGTGCGACTCACAGTAGCGGACGAGATCCATCCAGTGGCGCGCGAAGCGTTCGCCGAAACGTGGCGAAGCGAGCATCCGGTCCACCGCCGCCTCGTAGGCTGCCGGTGAGGGATCGGCCGTGAAGGCGAGCACCTCCTCGGGGCTGGGGGGGAGGCCGGTGAGGACGAATGACAGCCGCCGCAGGAGTGTCGCGGGTGTGGCGGCCGGCGCCGGCTCGAGGCCGGCCGCGTCGAGCCGGGTGGCCAGAAAGCGATCGATCGGGTTCTCGGACCAATCGGCCCGGTGAGCCGGCGGCGGATCGGGGTGGAGGAGCGGCTGAAAGCTCCACCACTTCCGCCGCTCGGCGAAGTCGGCCGGGGCCTTCGTGGCGTTCGCTGTCGGGGGATCGCGGGGGTCGGGAGCCCCGGCAGCGATCCAGGCGGAAAAGGCGGCGAGTGTGTCGTCGTCGAGACGCTTTCCCCCTTCGGGCATCTCGAGGCCGGGAATCTCGTGGCGGAGGATGGCCAGGAGCCGGCTCTGGTCGGGCGCGCCGGGAACGAGGATCGGCCCCCCTGCCCCGCCGGCCTGCACGCCAGCGCGATGGTCGAGGACGAGCCCCCCTTCCGCCGCACCGTCGCTACGGTGGCATTCCTGGCATTGCTCGACGAGCACCGGGCGGATCCGCGTCTCGAAGAGCGTCAGCCCGTCGTCGGCGTGGATGGGTGCCCGGGCGAAAAGGCTGATCGCCACGAGCGCGCAGAGCGACGCGGCACGATGATGACGGCCCGATGAACAGCGCATCGACCGCTCCCCCCTGGCTTTCCATGGACGACAGCCGACCGTGGTCGGCCGACCGCTACACTCGGAACCATCATACTCTCCCCGCCCCTCGTTCTCCCCAGGGCTCTTTCATGCGTATCGTCTCGCTTCTTCCGAGCGCCACCGAGATCGTCTGTGAGCTCGGTCTCGGGGATTCCCTCGTCGGCGTGACCCACGAATGCGACCATCCAGCTGCGGTGCGGGGCCTTCCCCACGTGACGCGAACGCTCATTCCCACCGACGCCCCGAGCCGGGAGATCGATGCGCTCGTCCGCGAACGACTCCGCGCGAATCGCGCTCTCTACGAACTCGATCTGCCCGTTCTCGAGAGGCTCGCTCCCGATCTCATCGTCACGCAGGCGCTGTGCGATGTCTGCGCCGTGGCTGAAGCGGAGGTGGCGGCGGCTGCCTGCCGGCTCCCTGGAAATCCTCGCGTGGTGAATCTCGAGCCGACGAGCCTTGCGGAGGTGCTCGCGAGCCATCAGGCAGTTGCCGATGCGGCCGGCGTTCCGGAACGGGGCCGGGGGGTTGTGGCCCGCCTCCAGGAACGGATCGACGCGGTCGCGAGACGGTCTGCTGGCCTGACGCAGGTGCCGCGCGTCATGCTCCTCGAGTGGATCGATCCGCCGTTCACGGCAGGCCACTGGTCTCCCGAGATCGTTCGTCTCGCCGGTGGAAGGGAAGTCCTCGGCCGGGAGGGAGAGAAGTCGAGATCGGTGTCCTGGGACGAGGTCGTGGCCGTCGATCCCCAGGTCCTGGTAATCGCCTGCTGCGGGTTTGACATTCCCCGCACCCGGCTCGACCTCCCCGTCCTCGTCGGCCGGCCCGGGTTCGGGAGCCTGGCGTGCGTCCGCGACAGACAGGTCTTCCTCGTGGACGGGAATGCCTATTTCAGCCGTCCCGGGCCCCGTCTGGTCGAGAGCCTCGAGATCCTCGCCCACGCTCTCCATCCGGCGCTTCACCCTCTCCCGGCCGGGCTGAGGCCAGCGGAGCGCCTCTCAGCCGCAGAGCTCGGGATGCCCCCCACCTGAAGCTTCTCTGACGGCGTGGTTGCGATCCCTGAACTATCATTCAAAGAGCGGGGATTGGAGCGGCGGGGAGAGTTGTAACGACGCACCCCGCAGCCCGTACTCCGCGAGAGCCTCTGTGTGCATTCGCGCCCGCGGAGCGATCCGTCCGCGCCGAAGGGGTCTGTCCGAAGGGGTCTGTCATGGTTTTCGCTCGCCACTCGATCGTCGCTCTCGCCGCGCCCGAAACGCGCGGCGGTCGGAGCGTTGTCCTAGGCTTGGCAGTCATGGGGATGAGCGTGGCGTTCTGGAGTGCAAGTGGCCGGGCCGGCGAGATCGGCTTCGTGGAGGAGTTTGCGCTCGCCGAGGATCGCGAGGCGGTCCTTTCACAGCTCGTCCCGGGGACGGAGGAATACTTTTATTTCCACGCGCTCCATCGGCTCAACACCGAGCGCTACGCCGAGGTCGAGCCGCTCCTGATCGAGTGGGTGAAGGCGCACGGTGAGACGCCGCGGGTGTGGGAGATCCGCTCCCGGCGGGCGCTGCTGACCTACGCGAAGGATCCAGCGGCGTCGATTGCCTACCTCGAGCGCCGGCTCGGCGTTTCCTATCCGCACGAGCGGATCGTTCCCGGCGCCGAGCCGCAGCTGCCGACGGCGCTCGATCGGAATCTCGTCTCGGCGGAGGCGTTTGCCGCCCGCGCGCAGGCCCACGCCCCCGGCACACTCGACGGCTACGAAGATGCCGCCCTCGATCGGCTCTGCGAAGGGGCCGTTGGTCTCGATCCCGTCCGCCGCCGCCAGCTCCTGTCGCGGCTTGCCCGCCCCGATCATGACGGCCTCGAGAAGCTGATCGCCACCGATCTCGATTCGCCAGACTCCGGCGGCTTCGGGTCGCTGCCGATCCATCGGCTCCTGACGGTTGCGCAGCTCGACGCGCTTGTGATCCTCAAGCCCGAGCTCATCGATCATCCCACCTTCGTGGCGGCGATGCTTCAAAAGCTCTCTCCCGGCGCCGACGACGACTGGCGCGGCGACGCCGGCGTGAAGCGGGGCTACCTCGAGCGATTGAAGGCGTTTACGGATCGGCTCGGGCCGGTTCACAATTCGCTCAAGGCCCACGTCCGCTACCACCTCCTCGTGCACGACCTGTCGGAAGGGGTATGGAACAAGGAAGCGTTTCTCGAGTATCTCAAGCTGCCGCGGCCGCAGGGCTACGTGGCGCCCAAGCTCCTGGCGACCGATCTGGCCCGCGCCTTCCCCTGCCAGCTCGGGCTGGCGTTCGAAGGCTCACTCCTGCCCCCGATCGGCAACGACGAGCCGCTCGTGCGGACGATGCTGGCGCACTATCTCGTCGCCGCGGCCGACGGGAAGGAGTTTTCTTCGCTTGTCGAAGGGGACTATCTCGCCCGGCTGTTTGCCGAGACGAAGCTCACCAGCGGCCTCGGTGAGAAGGAGGGGCATGCGGCGGTCCTCGGCCCGGCGGCCTACCGGGCCCTCCGCGACCGGGTCGACATCGAGTTTCTCCCCACGAATCCGACCACGTTTCGGGCCGATGCGCCGGTGGCCCTCGATCTGGCGGTGAAGAACGTGCCGGAGCTGGCGGTGCGGATCTTCGAGATCAACACCCGCGGTCACCTCCTCGAGCACCTCAAGGAGATCGACACCGACATCCCGCTCGACGGGCTGACGCCGACGGTGGCGTTTGTCGTCCCGTCGAACGACGACGCGCTCCTCCGCCGCGTCCGTCACGTCGAT
>JBIIQL010000072.1:0-10035 GCA_044342095.1 Pirellulales bacterium | reverse complement strand
CGCCGTCATCAGGAGGGTGTGCGGATCGGTGTGCCCCTGCTGGAGGAGCCCGCGCTGGACGACGCCGAAGCGGTGCTGTTCGTCGATGACGACGAGCGCCAGATTGCGAAACCGCGCCTCGCCGCAGACGAGCGCCTGCGTGCCGACGACGATCTGCGCTTCTCCCGAGGCGATCCGCTCGAGGGCGGCCGCCCGGCGCTTCGCCGTCTGGCCGCCGAGGAGGAGCTCGACGCGGACGGCGCTCGAGCGGACTCTTCCCCCCTGTTCCCCGAGGAGGCGCTCGAGGGTGGCGAAATGCTGCCGGGCGAGAAGCTCCGTCGGGGCCATGAGCGCCGCCTGATAGCCGGTCGCCCGACCGTCGGGCCCTGACGGGGCGCCGGGGATCCGGGCGGCGACGGCGGCGAGGATGAGATAGAGAGCGACGGCCGTCTTGCCGCTGCCGACGTCCCCTTGGAGGAGCCGGTTCATCGGCTCCGGGCGGGCCATGTCGGCGGCGATCTCGGCGCAGACACGCGACTGGGCCCCGGTGAACTCATACGGGAAGCGGGCCCGGATCCGGCCGTCGATGCGGGCGTCGAGCGGGATCGATGGGGCGGCGCGACGCTGCTGCTGCCGGCCACGGTGGATCCGCAGCGCCAGTTGGAGCATGAACAGCTCCTCGTAGACGAAGCGACGCCGCGCCGTGTCGATCATCCCCTGGCTCGACGGGCAATGGATCTCGCGGAGCGCCGTGCCGATCGGGAGGAGCCCCTTGGCAGCGAGGAGATCGGCCGGGAGGGCTTCCGGGGGGAGATCGGCGGCATGGTCGAGCGCCGCGAGGACCGCCACCCGGACATGCGACTGGAGCACCCCTTCGGCAAGCGGGTAGACGGCGAGCCATTCCGAGGCGTCGGCACGCTCGCCGGCCTGGAGCCAGCGAACTTCCGGATGGGCAAACTCCCAGTGCCCCGCGGCCCTTTTCGGTGCCCCGGCGATCACGACCTTCTGCCCGACAGAAAACCGCTTCGCCATGAAAGGCATGTTGAACCACACCGCGCGGATGATGCCATCCTCGCAGGCCAAGCGGATGACGAGCATCTGCCGGCCGGAGCCGGTCGTCCGCGACGTCGCCTCGATGACCTCTCCGGCGAGCGACGCATGCTCGCCGGCGACGAGCGCCTTGACGCCATGGGCTCCGGAGAAGTCGCGGTAGTCGCGCGGGAAATGCATGAGCGCGTCGGCCGCCGTGACCAGGCCGAGCTTCCGCAGCTTGTCGGCCCGGAGCGTGCCGACGCCGGGAAGCCGCTCGAGCGGCGTGGCGAGACTCCGCGGCCGCCCGCTGGCCGGCGCCGACGTGGGCTGGGCGACGGGAGGAGCGGCGGCGGCAGGGTCGTCTGGGGTAGGCATGAGGGGAGTTTATCGCCTCCTCCGCCGGGAGCCTTGTCACGAGCCCAAAGCCGCTGCGGTCAGCCCTTTTTCAGCAACGGCTGATAGGCTGCCACGGCCATCTTGTCGCAAGCTTCGTTCTCGGCGTGGCCGGCGTGGCCGGCGACGTGGGTGAAGCGGACGGAGTGCTCGGTGACGAGCCTGTCGAGCTCGCGCCAAAGATCTTCGTTTTTGATCGGCACGAGCTTGCCCCCCTCCTTCCGCTTCCAGCCCTGCTGCTTCCACTTCGGGAGCCAATCGGAAATCCCGGTGCCGACGTAGACGCTGTCGGTGACGAGCTCGACACGCGTCGGCCGCTTGAGCTGGGAGAGGCCGCGGACGGCCGCGGTCAGCTCCATCCGGTTGTTCGTCGACACCGGCTCGTTGCCGGAATTGCGAGATTCCTTCCCGCTCCCCGGGTGACGGAGGATGTAGGCCCAGCCGCCGGGGCCAGGATTGCCGCTGCACGCGCCATCCGTGAACAACACCACCTCGACCGCATCGTCTGCCATCGCCACCTCCTCGCGCCGGATCGACCCGAGCGTCAGTCTAGCGGCGATTGCGAGGCTGTCAGTCGGCCAGCGCCAGCGTCGCCCCCGGCGTGGGCCGCACCGTCTGGAGCCGCGCCGGGAGGCGGATCGTGAACCGGCTTCCCCGGCCGAGCTGGCTCTCGAGCGTGACGTCACCCCCGAGGAGTCGGCAGAGCTCTCGGACGATCGACAGTCCCAGCCCCGTGCCGGAGATCTCGCGCGTCATCGCGTCGTCCCCCTTCTGGAACACCTTGCCCTGGCGAAACTTCTCGAAGATCGCCTGCTGTTCCTCGGCGGCGATGCCGACGCCTGAGTCGATGACGTCCATGACGAGCTCAGGCCGGGACGGATCGGAGGTGTCGTCGAGCCGGGCGTGGACCTCGACCCGGCCGCCGCCGGGGGTGAACTTCACGGCGTTGGAGAGGAGATTGGCGAGAATCTGCTGGACTTTCGCCTGGTCCTGCTCGACCGCCTCGAGCCCCGGGCCGATCTCGAAGGTGACGTCGATCGACTTTTTCTCGGCCATCGGCCGGGCCATGTCACACTGCGCCGAGACGACCGACTCGACATCGAAGATCACCGGGCGGATCTCCGTCTTCCCCGCCTCGATCTTCGCCAGATCGAGGATGTCGTTGATCATGTCGAGGAGCATCCGCCCTGAGGTGCGGATGTTCTGCACGTAGCGGCGCTGCTTGTCGTCGAGCGACTGGATCGACCCGAGGACGTCGGAGAAGCCGATGATGCTGTTGAGCGGCGTACGCAGCTCGTGGCTCATCGTCGCCAGGAAGTCGCTCTTCATCCGGTTCATCTCGTAGAGGTGGAGATTGGCCCGGGCGAGCTCATCGACCTTGCCGTCGAGGCTGCTGTTGACCTTCTGGAGCTCTTCCTGCGTGTCGACGAGCCCGCGGAGCATGCGATTGAAGGCGACGCCGAGCTCCTCGAACTCGTCCGCGGTATGGATCTCGGCCCGGGCCTGGACGTTGCCACGGCGAACCTCGTCGCTGACGTCACGCAGATGCTCGAGCGGCTTGACGATCACGTAGCGGACGATGAGATAGGCGGCGAGCATGGCGAGGAACACCGTCATGATCGCCGTCGCCAGGAGGATCGCCCGGTTCCAGTTGATGGCCTTCTTCGTGATCGTGTCGGGCATGACGACGCGGACGACGGCCATGAGATCGCCGACGGCGACGCCGACAGGAGGCACCCCTTCCGTCGGCACGCCTGGCGCGGGACGGACGTCGTGGCAGCGGAGGCACGACTCCTTCGCCCGCACCGTTTGGTAGTAGAAGTACTTCCCCTGCTCAGGCAGGCGGAACTCCCGATATTCACTGGCGGCGGGGGCGTCCCCGGCCGCCGATGCGTCCCGAGTCGCTGATGCGCCACCGCCGGGAGGATGGTCGCCGAAGTAGTCGAGCACCGCCTCGTCGAGCCGCGAGTAGCCCTCGGCGTGACGTTCCTCGGGCCCGGCGCGTGGGTCGAGCACCTGCCACTGGTAGGGCTCGCTTTGGAACTCGCGTCCCACCGATTCGATCATCCCGGAGAACTGCGGATTGGTCTCCCAGGTGTTCCAGTGCGACTGCACCATGATCGCGTCGACGAGATGCCGTCCGGTGCTCCGGGTCGTCGCGTAGACGAGTTGCTCGGTGAGGCTGCCGTACCACCAGAAGCTTCCGGTGATGAGGACGAGGAGGCAGAGACCGAAGAGGAAGCGGCACTTCCGCTCGAGACTCGTCTCGCCGAGGATGTCGGTGAAGGAACGGTAGGACATGACAGGCGAGGTCTCCCTCAGAATCGTACCCCGTCGGCCGGCCGTGGATAAAGCTCCCGCCGCCGGATGCGGCGGATGTCTCGAGTGGAAAAAGGTCAGGGATGACTTTTTCCACGGGCCATCGGCGCGGAAGCGACGCGCGGAGCCTTCACAGCATCTCCACCGGATCGACGTCGATGATCCAGGCGACGTCGTCGGGGGTGCGGAGGCCCGCGGTGGCCTTGAGAACGAGGTCGCGAAGCCGTTCCCCGTCGAGGCCATGGACCTGGAGGTGCCAGCGGAAGCGATCGCGAAGGCGGGCGATCGGGGCCGGGGCCGGCCCGAGGACACGCATTCCCTCCCCGGCGGCCGTGACCGCGGCACGGAGACGGTCGGCGAGCGTACCGGCCCAGGCGGAGGCCGCCTCCTCGCGGTGGCTGCGGACGACGAACCGGATCACGCAGCCGTAAGGGGGATACATGAGGGCTTCGCGGATCGGTAGTTCGTGGCGGACGAAGGCCTCGTAGTCGTGGCGCCCGGCGGACCGGATCGCCGGATGCTCCGGGGTCGATGTCTGGACGACGACGCGCCCCCCGAGCGCCCCGCGGCCGGAGCGGCCGGCGACCTGGGTGACGAGTTGGCAGGTCCGTTCGGCGGCGCGGAAGTCGGCGAGATGGAGCGCCGCGTCGGCGTTGACGACTCCCACGAGCATGACGTCGGGGAAGTCGAGCCCCTTGGCGATCATCTGCGTGCCGACGAGGATGTCGAGCTCGCGGGCGCGGAAGGCGTCGAGCGTCCGCTCGTGGCTGCCGCGGGTGCGCATCGTGTCGGTGTCCATCCGGGCGACGCGTGTCCCGGGGAAAAGCCCGCGCACCTGCTCCTCGAGCTTCTGTGTCCCGGTGCCGCGCTGGGCGAGCTGAGGTGCCTTGCATTCCGGGCAATCGGGCGGCAGGCGGGAAATGAGGCCACAGCCGTGGCAGATCCCCCGGTTGCCCGGCTGATGGAGGGTGAGGGCGAGATCGCACTGCTTGCAGCGGGCGGTGTCGCCACAGGCCCGGCATTGGACATGGGTGGCGAAGCCGCGTCGGTTGAGGAGGAGCATCACCTGCCCCCCCGAGGCGAGCGCCCACTTGATCCCGGCGACCAGCCGCGGGCTCAGCGCCCCCCGCGTGCGGCTGCGGGCATCGCGCAAGTCGACGGTGATGACGCCCGGAAGCTGCGACCCACCGACCCGGTCGGGAAGCCGGCACATCCGCCATGAGCCGTCGAGGCAGCGGGCGAAGGTTTCCAGGGAGGGCGTGGCGGAGCCGAGGACGAGCGGGATGCCGGCCGACCGGGCGATCCATTCGGCGACGTCGCGGGCGTGGTAGCGCGGCGCGGTCGCCTGCTTGAACGACGTCTCGTGTTCCTCGTCGATGACGATCAGGCCGAGCCGCGGCGTGGGGGCGAAGACGGCGCTCCGTGCGCCGACGACGACCCCGACCCTTCCCGAGGCGATCTCACGCCATTCGGCATGTCGCTCGACGGCGGTCAGATGGCTGTGGAGGACGGCTACGCTGCCGAAGCGGCTGCGGAAGCGATCGCAGGTCTGGGGGGTGAGGCTGATCTCGGGAACGAGGATGATCGCCTGACGCCCTTGGGCGAGTGTCTCCTCGACTGCCTGGAGGTAGACCTCCGTCTTCCCACTCCCGGTGACCCCGAAGAGAACGATCGTTTCATGGCGGCGTTCGCGGAGCGGCGTGAGGATCGCGTCGAGCGCTCCCTGCTGGGCGGGGGAGAGCGCGCCGGGACGATGGTGGGGATGAGCCTCTCGTGCCTCGGCCCGCTCCGGCTCTCGCTCGCGGGTGCCGGCGTCGACGAGGAGGCCGATCTCGACGAGCCGGTTGATGACCGAGCGGCCACACTCGGCCCGCCGGGCAAGCTCGGCTGCCGTGGCCGGCGTGGCGGCCGCGGCGAGGACGCGCGTCTGCGTCGCCGTCGGGCGGCGAGCGGGGGGCGTGCCGGAAGCTACCAGGAGCATCTCCTGGCGGGTGCCGCGGGCGAAGCGGACGCCCGAGGGGAGAACGGCCTCGAGCACCTCCCCCCAACGCGCCATCCAGCGCTCGGCCATCCACTTCGTCAGCTCGAGCATCCGCGGCGAGAGGAGCGGGGCGGGATCCTCGACGCCGATCACCTCCTTGAGCGGCGCCGCCGGCAGTTCGCCACTCCGCAGCGCCACGCAGTAGGCGATCCGTTCCTGGTTCGAGCGCCCGAGCGGCACGCAGACGCGGCGACCGGGCTCCACGGACCCGGCGAGGCGTTCGGGGACGAGGTAGTCGAGCGGCTTGTCGACGCCGTCAGGAAGAACGACGGTGGCTACCGTCCCTTGCCGGGCGTCGTCCTCCTCCCACTCGGGGCGGTGCTCGAAGAGATCGCGTTGGCCCGTATGCTGGTCTGCCATGAACGGATTAGACCCCCGGAGGCCGACGCGGCCAACCGGAGGGACTGTCGACGGCTTCCGGGAACGCTCTACCATGCGATTGGGAATCTACGGCGGCAGTTTCGATCCGGTGCACCTCGGGCACCTCCTCGTCGCCGAGAACTGTCGCGAGCAGGCCCGGCTCGATCGGGTTCTCTTCGTTCCCGCTGCCACGCCCCCCCACAAGCAAGCCCGGCGACTGGCCGCGGCTGCGGATCGCAAGGCGATGCTCGAGCTCGCGACCGGCGGTCAACCTGCCTTCGAGGTCTTCACCGGCGAACTCGATCGTGGCGGCGTGAGCTGGACGGTCGACACGCTCGAGGCCCTGGCCGCGGCCCATCCCGCCGACAGCCTCCATCTGATCCTCGGGCCCGACGCGCTCGCCGGGCTCCCCACGTGGCGTGCACCGGAGCGGATCCTCGAGCTTGCCATGCCCCTGGCCGTCGAAAGGGAGGGGCTCGACGACATCGCGGCGGTGGTCGCGGGGCAGCCGCTCCACGAACTTCTCGGGGCCGCGAAGGCCCGGCAGATCGCCGCGAATCGCGTCATCTGCCCGGCGATCGGCATCCGTTCGACGCAGCTTCGCGCGGCTCTCGTTGCCGGACACAGCATCCGTTACCGCACGCCGGCTGCCGTCGAACGCTACATCTCAACCCACGGGCTCTATCGATCGCCGATGGATTGAACCGCTTCAGTGATCGGATCGCCGCCGACGCAGACGGGTCTCGAGAAGATGGCTGATCGGTTGGTCAGCGACGCCCGGATCGGCAGCGAGGACGTCGAGAAGCGTATCGAGGCGCTGGCTCGACGGGTGGGCGGCGTTGAGGAGGATCTGTCGCTTGCCGCCGACGGAGCAAGCGCCGCCCGGGAGTTCGCCAAGCGGTTCCTCACGGACGCGAAAGCCGAGATCGCGAGCCAGTTGCATCGCCTCCTCGAGGAGGCCAAGGGTATCCGACACCGGGTCAGCGACCCCGCCCGCCGCCCGGGCCGCCCCAGCCGCCATTGCCGAGGCCGAGTTGCTGCCGGCGCTGATCCATGGCATTGCGAAACTCGGTCATCTGGGCGCGTTGCGAGGGGCTCGAACCATCGAGCATTTGCTTCCGCCAGGCTTCCGGATTGCCACCGCCGCCGGGTCCGCCGGGACCACCGCCGCCGGGCCCACGACCAGCACCGCCGCCGCCACCGGGACCACCACCGGCTCCGCCACCACCACCACCACCGCCTCCCCCACCCGGGCCACCGGGACCGCCACCGCCGCCGGGGCGGCCGCCGCCAAAGCCACCGGCAGCCGCGAAGGCCTTTTGCATCATCTGTTCTCGCTTGATCTGCCGGTCGAGTTCCGCGTCGCGCTGCGCCGGCGGAGTGGCGAAGAAGGCCTTCATGTTGGCCTGCATGGCGGCCTGGAAGCCACGCCCCATGCCGGCGCCTCGGAACGCCTGACCACGGAGATCTTCCGGCAGCGCCTGGATCTTCTCGCGCATCTGCCCCATCGATTGGGCGAAGGCCTTCGCTTCCTCTTCGTTCTGAGGGCCGCCGTTGGCCATCTGCTTCGTCATCTCATCGGAGATCTTGCGGATCTCCACGATCCGCTCGTCGGTCCGGCGGCCAAAGAGCCCCATGCCCCACGCGCCGCCGAGCGCCACGAGGAGCAACGCGGCAACGGCGCCGATCCATCGCCCAGCCGAGCCCTTGGACTTCGTCTCCTCAGGTGGCACGTAGCCGCGCGATTTGCCGCGGGCAGAGTAGGAACTGGCCATTCAAAGGGCTCCGGATGGGGCGGGCGAGAGGGAGGAGTCAGAGGTTTTCGACGTGGCCGTCGAGATAGAGGAAATTGCGGGCGCCTTCCTGCGGGGGCGGCCGGTTCGGATCGGGGTCGTTGTACTCGTTCTCATCGGTGAACAATGCGCCGAGCCCGCCGCCGTGGAACGCTTCGAACTCGTACGTCACCCACAGCTTCGAGGTCGCGCCGGCGGCCCCCGAACGACTCACGAGCGCTTCTTCGCGCGTCTTGTTCGCAAGGCGACGCTGCGGATACTCGTAGCTCAGACCCTCGTAGGGAAGCGTCTTGTATTCCTCGGGGGCATCGTTGGGGATCGAGCGGCCGATCGCGGAGAGGCTTGTCTTCAGCTTCTCCATCGCCTGCGTGTTCTTTTGGAAGTAGTAGATGTCTGACGGGCACTTGAAGATGTTGCGGTTGTCCTCCGAATAGGGGCCGAGGACCTTCGCCAGACTCGGCTTGATCGGCCGGGTGGGTGTGAAGAAGAGGAGTTCCTCGCTCGGGAGGATCGCGGCGTCGGGAAACTTCCCTCGCGACTTGCGGTCGAGGTACATCGTCATCGCGATCCCAACCTGCTTGAGGTTCGACTTGCACTCCGTCCGCCGGGCTGCCTCACGGGCTGCCTGGACGGCCGGGAGCAGGAGGCCTGTGAGCAGGCCGATGATGGCGATGACCACGAGGAGTTCCACGAGGGTGAAGCCCCCTCGCTTGGTGACTGACCTGCCTCGAGCGAGACAGCGGGCAGATTCATGGCTCGGAGGGAGGAACTGCATCGGACGGAACCTCATCGGTTTTGAGTCGTTGGACGGAGCCACTCCCGACCGTTCGTCGGTGGAATGGCTGCGAATCGAGCGGGGGTTGGTCAGACGGGGCCAAATCGGGGGACGGCGAGCAGACAGTTGTTCCGACGATCATCGGCATCGTAGCCACCCGTGGGAAACCGGGCCATGCGACGAAGATGAAACGGTCGAACCGGAGGAAAGGTGCGGCAGAAGTCTGATTCGGGCGTCGCCCACCCGGGCGACGATAGGACATCGAAGGAAGTCGATTCGTCGTATTTCCTTGATCTGAAAAGACTTGCGTCTAACAGTCAGGGAGAGCGGGGGGACGGGGCGGAGTCGTCCTGCCGGGAGGGCGTGACGGTTTCGGGAGGCTGGGCTGGATGGGGTGTCGCCGGCAGGAGAGTTGCGGCGACGGAGACGAGTGGTGTGAGGAGTGTGGCATGGTGATCGGAAACGGAGAGGGCCTCGGAGGGGGAGACGCGTCGGCGGGACGTCGTGCCGGTCCGTTGCCCTCCCCCTCGACGCGCCGCGTGGCCCGCAAGCTGCCCCCGGTCCTCGGGACCCCCGCGATCGCCCCTCCGACGCCCGCCCCCGTCTCGGCAACGCCGGTCGATGGGGGCGCGACACTCCTGCGGCAACTCGAAGCCCAGGCACGGCGTCACGAGGCTGAACTGGCGCTCCTTCGCCGTGAAGTGCTCGAAGCCCGCAAGGCAGCCACGCTCGGGGAACTCCTCGGCACCACGACGCATGAGTTCAACAACGCCCTGACGACGATCCTCAACTACGCGAAACTCGGCCTCCGCCACCGCGATGCCCCGACGCGCGACAAGGCCCTCGAGCGGATCCTCTCCGCCGGCACGCGGGCCGCCAAGATCACGGCCAGCGTCCTCGGCATGGCGCGGCGGGGGTCGACGCGAATGGAGCCGGTGCAACTGGAGACGCTCATCGAGGATGCGCTGGTGCTCCTCGAACGGGAGATGACGAAATATCGGGTCCAGGTGGAGCGGGAGTATTCCCCCGTCCCCCAGGTGACGGCCAATCCTGGCCAGGTGCAGCAGGTGCTCCTCAATCTCCTCGTCAACGCCAGACAGGCGATGCCGCAGGGAGGGAGGCTCATCATCCGACTCTCGAGGGATCCCGGGGCCGGATTCGTTGATCTTTGTGTGCGTGACACCGGCTGTGGCATGACGCCCGACGTCATGCGGCGGATGTTCGAGGCCCATTTCTCCACGAAGAGTGGCCCGGACGAGACCGGCAAGGGGGGCACGGGGCTGGGACTCTCCGCCTGCCGCGAGATCGTCGAGGCCCATCAGGGGCGCATCCGGGTGGAAAGC